>JANORI010000679.1:0-17255 GCA_031415235.1 Acidobacteriota bacterium
CTCGATCTCTACGAGGCCAACGGGCGCGTGGGGCTGCAGGGCGAGACGTTCGCAAACGATCCGTACGCCGAACCGAATCTGCTGTTCCGTAGCGTTCCCGGGCCCAAGTTCGAGGAGGTGCAGCCGCGCGGGGGCACCGGCGCTCCGCTCATCGCCACGAGCCGGGCCGCGGCGTTTGGCGATGTCGACGACGACGGCGGCGTGGACATCCTTGTGGCCAATCGCGACGGCTCGCCGTACCTGCTCAGGAACATCGTGCCAGCGCGTGGGCACTGGGCGCAGTTTGCGGTGCGCAACCGGACGGGCAGCGATGCGCTCGGCGCGGTGCTGACGGTCCGCGCGGGCGGGCGCGCGTGGCGCCGGGACGTGCGCACGGGCTACAGCTACCTTGCGGCCAACGACCCGCGCGTGCACGTGGGGTTGGGCGCGGTCACGCGCATCGACGCCGTCGACGTACGCTGGACCGATGGCGCCCTCGAGCGATTCGGCCCCTTCGACGCCGACCAGATCGTGACCCTGCGCCGAGGCGGCGGGGTGCCCGTGGCGGCCCCTAGTCCCTAGTCCCTAGTCCCTAGTCCCTAGTCCCTGGCCCCGGTCCCTGGTCCCTGGTCCCCTCGTCCGAAGTCACTGCACCTCGGTGATCGTGATGGTCTGATTCAGCGCCACCCCCGAGAGCGTCTGCACGGCGCCGCTCGGCCACGTGACCCGCTCGGTGTCGGCCGTTTCGCCGGGACCGAAGCCGAAGGTGAGCATGCGCTCGGATTGCGACAGGTAGCCGTGGGTGGCCGACACCAGCCGTCGCTGCGTGCGGGCGCCGCTGACCACCTCCACCCGCGCGCCCACCGCGTCGTGGGAACTGGCGGTGCCGACGAGCAGAAGACGCGCCCAGCGGCCGCCCTCGGCGTCGTTGCGCAGCAACCGCACCGGCCCACTGACCGGCACGAGCAGCAGATCGAGATCGCCGTCGCCGTCGATGTCGCCATAGGCGCCGCCACGTCCGACGATCGGCGACGAGAGCGCGCCGGCGTCGCCGACGGGCACGAAGGTGGCTGGGGCGTCGGGGCCCGCGTTCCAATAGAGCTTCGCCGGCTGCGCATGCTGCTGGCTGGTTTGCACGAGTGCGATCTGATCGTCGACGTGTCCGTTGATGGTGAGCAGATCGAGCCGGCCATCCAGGTCGTAGTCGAAGAAGAGCACGCCGAAGGTAAGCGACGCGCGGCTCGGGGCACCGAGCCCTGACGCGATCGATTCGTCCACGAACTGTCCCGACTCCATCTGCTTCACGAAGAAGGCGGTCATTTCGTTGGCGAAGTTGCCGATGGCCACGGCCGGCGCGCCGTCGCCCCGCACGTCGGCGGCGTCGATGCCCATGCCCGACCGTGCGTTGCCGTAGCTGTCGTAGGCCAGGCCGAGCGTGGTGCCCACCTCTTCGAAGGTGCCGTCGCAGCGGTTCCTGAACGCGAAGTTGCGCACGGTGTCATTGGCCACGACCAGATCCATGCAGGCGTCGTCGTCGAGGGGGACCAGCGCCACGCCCAGGGACTTGGCGGCCGGCTGCTTCGTCACGGGGTCCGTCACCACCAGGCCGGCTGCGGCGGCGCGCTCCACGAAGCGGCCATCGCCCTGGTTCACGTAGAACGCGGGCGCCGTGCCGGCGAAGTTGCGTGGCGGGCCGTAAGCGCGGCCGATGCCGGCGAGGCTGAACGCCTGAGCCAGGTCGATGGCGCGCGACCAGCGCACGTAGCGGCACACGAAGAGGTCGAGGTCGCCGTCGTTGTCGGCATCGAACCAGCTCGCGCAGGTGCTCCAGTCGTCGGCGCCGCCTGCGACGCCCGCACTCGCGGTGACGTCGTGGAAGCGGCCGCCCACGTTCTTGAGCAAGGTATTCTGTCCGACGGCCGTGAGGTACAGGTCGGTCCAGCCGTCGTTGTCGAAGTCGCCGGCCGCGACCCCCATGCCGTAGCGCTGCACGGTGAGTCCCATGGTGGCGGTGGCATCGGTGAAGTGACCCTGGCCGTCGTTGGCGAAGACGGTCAAGGTCGAGCGCGTGGCGGGGGCCACGGGCGCAGCGGCACCGACCGAGGCGCCACGGCGCGACCATGGCCACGCCCGGCCGTTCACGAGCACCACGTCGAGGTCGCCGTCGTTGTCGAGGTCGGCGAAGGCGCCGCCGCCGCCCGAGGTTTCCGGCAACAGCTTCTCACCGGCCGCGCCGTTCACGCGCGCGAACGCGCCCAGTCCGGCCTCGGTCGTGATGTCGACGAAGCGGCCCGGTGGCGCAGTGGCCGTCGCGCGCTCGGTGGCGGCGGGGCCCGACGTCACCGGCGCCTCGGGCCTGGTCGAGCGCCAGACGACCCCGGCGGTCACGAGCAGGGCCACGGCAACGCCGGCCAGGCCACGTCGAGCGGAGCGCGAATCGGTCAGGGACATTGGCGCAGGGCGGTCAACGGGGCGGCGGGGAAGTCGCGCTCGCGGCAGGTTCGGTGGCGCGCGTCAGATCGTAGATCACGACGGACTGCGCTGCGTGATCGGCGGCGGGACTAGCGGCGCGGTGGATGGCCATGACGCGGCTGCGCGACTGCTCGTCGGCCGTGTAGCGCAGATGCGCGTCGCGATGGGTGGCCGCGCGTGTCGCATCGCCGAGCTCCCCGTGGATCAGGTTCAGCGCGTAGTGCGCCGTCACGTTCTCGGCGTCGATGGCGAGCGTGCGGTCGAACGCCGCGGCGGCCTGGCGCAATCGGGCAGCTCGGGCTTCGGCGCGGGCCGTGCCGCGCTCCTGCTTGGCGCGCTCGAAGAGCGCCTGCCCCAGTTCGTTCAGCACCTCGTAGTCGCGGCTGAAGTCGAACCCCCGCTCGGTGAGCGCCGGCGAGGTGGCGTCGAGTGCGGCCGTGAAGTTGGCGATGGCCTCGTCGAGATGCCCGTTCTCTTTGTTCACGAGGCCGTTCATCCATGCCACGGTCCACGGCGCCGCTCCGGCGGCGACGGCGCGTCGCAGGGCCTGGGCGGCCTCGTCCAGCCGGCCTTCCTTGTGGTAGACGCGGGCGAGATTCAGCGACCCTTCCGGTCGGCCCAGGCGTTCCACTTCGGTGAAAGCGGCCTCCGCCTGCCGCAGTTCGCCCTTGTCGCTGCCGGCGTTGCCCTCGAGCAGCAGGCCGATGCCGTAGTCGTTCCAGCGTTCCCACGCAGGCTGCGCTGGCGCGGCCGCGGACGTTCCGTCTCCGGGCAGCACGCGCGTGCCGGACGCGATGGTCGTCACCGGCAGGTCGATGCGGTAGTTGTCGCCCTTCACGAACCGCATCATCGTGAGGTCGAACTTCCGATAGAGCAGGCGCGCCTCGATGGTGATCGGGCCCCCGCCGGTCTTCGGCACATCGAAGGCGTAGTGCACCACCTGCGCCGCGCCTGGCGGGATCTGCTTGTCGTAGAGCGGCACGTAGATGTCCTGTACGTTGCGGCGGTCCACTTTGCGGCCCTGACGGTCGAGCATGTAGATGTTGGCGAAGTGCGACCACGGGTCGACGCGACCGTCAGGGCTGATGGCGCCACTGTCGCCAATCACCCTGTCGCCGCTCTTCACGGTGACCTGCACCCACACCTCGTTCGAGTCGGCCGTGCCTTGCGTGAAGTGGTGGCCCACCTTGCGCGTGCGCAGCACCAGTTCGGCGAGATACCGCGTGCCGGGCGTGAGGGCCGGTGTGGTGCCGCCGAGCGGGCCAATCAGGCGTCCGGAGACCGTGCCGCCTTCGCGCAGGCCGAAGACGTCGAGCGTGACCACCTTGTCGAGGAAGGCTTGCTGTGCTTTCACCGTCTCGGGATCGCCGCGCAAATGCGGAATGGCGGTGTTGGCGCCGGTGAATCGATGATCGTGAATGGTGAGCGCACCGCTCGCGTCGAACGCCTGCGCGCCGAAATCGCCCGACGGGCGCAGCGGCATGTGGCACCCGGCGCAGCGCGACTCGGCCTTGGGCGGATAGTAGAAGCTGCGCGCGCCGCGGCCGGAGACGCCGCTCAGGATGAAGCTGTCGTAGTGGTTCTGCCCGCGCAGGAATTCCTTGTAGTTGTTGAGCGCGCCGGGGATGTGCACCTTGTGGCAGGTCGAGCAGAACTCGGGCGTGCGGTGCAGCGGCTTCAGGAACGTGGCCCTGTGGAAGGCCGGCTTGGCCTTGATGAGCTGCTGGCTGAGCGCCCGCAGCACCGGGCTGTCGTTGAAGGCAAAGGGGTAGTGGCGCGGCTCGGCGATGGTGTAGTCGGCGTTGCCGCGGGTGCTGTTCACCCGCTCGATGGCGTGGCACGACGTGCAGGTAATGCCGGCCTGCGACGTGGGATCCCGTTCGGTGTCGAAGTCGGCCCGCCCGAACGCGCCTGAGAAGAGCGGGACCGGGTCGTGGCAGCCTGCGCACCAGCGGCTGCCATCGACGTTGCCGTCGCGCGCCAGCATCACCTTGCGGGTCTCCTTTACGCTGGCGGCATAGACCGGGTTGTTGAACGAGCTGAAGCGGTGCGCGCTCGACAGCCAGCCCTGATGCGAGTCGGCATGGCACTCGGCGCAGTAGGCGTTGTCCATGAGCGCGCCGGCCGGAATGGGCCGACCCGTGGCCGTGCGGGCCAGCGATGGCCCGAAGGTCTCGGGCGCGCCGGCCAGATCGGGCTGACGGCTCAGGCGCACGTCGGCAAGAGCCGTGACCAGCACGGCCAGTGCCGTGGCCATCGCCCAGCCCCACGCGGCTTGCGCGCGCAGCGGACGCCCGCGCCGGCGGTGCTGGAGGAAGGCCCACGCGGCCGCAAACGGCACGACCACGTGCAGCCAATAGGCGGTGGCGCGCGCGGCCGGCTGGCGCAGCTCGAGGCCCGCCACGCGCATCAGCGCCAGGCCGGTCACGAGCACGACGAACGAGAGCGCTGCGAGCAGATAGCCGATGCGGGCGGCGCGGCGTTTGGGTTGCGTGCGCGCGGCCAGGGGGTGGGCGACGGCGAAGGCCACAAACGGCGTGAGCGCGAGCAGACCCACGGCGAGGTGCACGAGCACGGCCCACTGGTAGACGTAGCCCTGGTAGCTGGCCCCGGCGGCCCATTCCGCCGCGGTGACGCCGCCAAGGTACAGGGCGGTGGCCGTGAGGAGCGCCACGCACGCATACACCGCGTACAGCAGCCAGCGCGTGCTTGGGCCGACGACCGAGTAGCGCGAGCCTGAGGGCAGGGTCATCGGGCGTCGCAAGAGTGGCGGTCGATGTTCATGGCTGCGCGACTGCGGTGGCACTGAACCTCGATGCTGCCGCTAGCGGGCGGCAGCGAGCGAGGCGGCGTCGGCCTGTTCGTGGGCATGGTACGAACTGCGCACCAGCGGACCGGCTTCGACGTGCGCGAAACCGAGGCCGAGCGCGATGCGCTCGAGCTCACGGAACTCGTCGGGATGGTAGTAACGCGTCATCGGCGCATGGTCGTTCGACGGGCGCAGATACTGGCCAATCGTGAGGATGGCCACGCCCACGTCGCGCAGATCCTTGAACACCTGCACGAGTTCGTCGTGCTCCTCGCCCAGGCCCACCATGAGGCCGGTCTTGGTCGGGATGCCCGGCGCGTAGCGGCGCGCGCGGTCGAGCAGTTCAAGGCAGCGCGGGTACTTTCCGCCCGACCGCGCCATCCGGTAGAGACGCGGCACGGTCTCGGTGTTGTGGTTCAGGATGTCGGGCCGCGCGTCGAGCACGGCCTGCAGCGACCTCGCCTCGCCCTTGAAGTCGGGAATCAGCACTTCCACCCGGCAGGCGGGTACTCGCGCTTTGATCTGGCGAATCGTGTCCGCGAAGATCGACGCGCCGCAGTCGGGCAGGTCGTCGCGGTCCACCGACGTGATCACGGCATACTGCAGCGCCATGGCCCGCACGGCCTCGGCCACCCGCGCCGGCTCGTGTACGTCGAGCGCCTCAGGACGCCCGTGCTTCACCGCGCAGTACGCGCACGCACGCGTGCAGACGTCGCCCAGGATCATGAACGTGGCCGTGCCGTGGTGCCAGCACTCGCCGATGTTCGGGCAGTGGGCATCTTCGCAGACCGTGTTCAGCTTCAGGTCGCGCATGATGCCCTTGAGCCGGAGATAGTTCTCGGAGCCGGGTGCGCGCACCTTCAGCCAGTCGGGTTTAGGCTCGCGCGGGCGGATGAAATGCAGCGGGGATTCCACTGCCGGTAGTGTAGCGGACCTGGGCGGATCGAGCCAGGGACCGGGCGGACCCCGGATTCGGATGCTGGGCGCGACCGCGAGGCACAGAACGGGCTTTCGTGGCCGGATGTAGCCGGTGCGATACCTGGGTCTGGCAGGGTGGCATACTGGCGCCCATGGCTTTCGGACGTCTTGCGATCACCTGGTTGGGTCATAGCGCCTTTTCGCTGCGCACGCCGGGCGGACAGACCGTGCTCTTCGACCCGTGGTATACCGGCAATCCGAGCTTCCCGGCTGGCCGGGAACCGAAGGCCGCCGACCTGATTCTGGTGTCGCACGGGCACAGCGATCACATCGGCGACGCGGCGGTCACCGCCAGGCACACCGGCGCCACCGTGGTCGGCATCTACGAGATCACCGCGTGGCTCGGCGCGAAAGGCGTCACGCAGCTGGAGCCCATGAACAAGGGCGGTACCATCCACACGCATGGCCTGCGCATCACGATGACCGACGCGCGCCACAGCAGCAGCGGCGACGACCGCACCTATCTGGGCGAGCCGGCGGGGTTCGTCGTGAGGCTCGAGAACGGGCAGACGATCTACTTTGCGGGCGACACGTCGCTCTTTGGCGACATGAAGCTCATCGCCGAACTCTACCGGCCCGACATCGCATTCCTGCCGATTGGCGATCGCTTCACGATGGGGCCGGATACGGCCGCGCTGGCGGCGAAGTGGCTCGGGGTGAAGCAGGTCGTACCGATGCACTGGGGCACGTTCCCACTGCTGACCGGCACACCCCAGATGCTGAAGACGCATTTGGCCGGCAGCGGTATCGAGGTGCTGGATTTGCGGCCTGGTGACACAGCCGAGTAGCGTCGCCTGATCGAGATCGCCAGCTCGCCGATCACTTGATCAAGAGATTCAGGTTACTTCGTGCCCAGTTACTTCGTGCCCATGCCTCTGACCAGATAGTCGGCAAACGCGCGGCCGATCTCGTCGGAGGTCATCGGGCCGGCCGGGTCGAACCACTGGGCGATCCAGTTCACGGCGCCCATCACCGCAAACCCCGCCATCTTCGGATCGCCGGGCATGAAGACTCCTTGGTCCATGCCGTCTTGAATGATGGCGCGCAACCCACGGTCGAACGCGTCGCGGCGCGCAATCACCTTGCGCTGCAGCGGCGGCGACAGCGCTTGCAGATCCAGTGTGAGCGCCGTGCCCTGCAGTTGGTCGAGGATGAGGTGCACGATTGCCAGCACGAGCGTGCGCAGCTTCACGTCTGGCGCGGACGGCGCGGCCTGCACGTCCGCCAGCAGCGCCAGGAGCACGTCGAGCGAGTACTCGTGGCAGGCAAACAGGATCTCTTCCTTGTTGCGGAAGTAGTAATAGAGGTTGCCCTTCGTCATCTCGAGGGCCCTGGCGATTTCATCGACGCTGGCGCCGTGATAGCCGCGCCGGCGAAACGCCGCCGCCGCGCTCTTCAGGATGTCGATGCGCCGGTCGGCGCTGGCGAGAGTATTGGCGATGGGCGGCATGAGGGGCAAGGGGCGCACCTGCGCCCGCGACCCTCGGACTGTAGCACGGGGTTGAACAACCGTTCAAAACGGCGACCGGCTGGGCCGTCAGGCCAATGATGGCCGCGTCGACTACTGAATCGTGATCGAGCCGATGAGCCCGGTGTTGCTGGGCTCGTTGTGATCGTGAAAACCGCACCGGCGCACCGTGTTCAGGTTGCCCGTCGTGCGCGTCTGGCCGGCCTGCAGGAATCCCACCTGGTTGATCTCCGGGCAATCCTCGTGACTTGGATGCGGATCGGAGCTCATGTCATGCGGGCGATTATGGTTGTTGACGAACGTCACGCGCGAGCCCGGGGCCACCGTGATGGTGGCTGGGCTGACCCGGCCATCGGCGCCGATCGTGATGGTGGTCGTGGCGGTGGCTCCGCCGCCGGTACCGCCGCCACCTGTGCCGCCGCCGCTCGGCGCGATCGGGCCGTCGCTGCCGCCACACGCGGCTGCGGTCAGCGCCGCGCACACCACCGAGACAGTCAATAGGCGTCGCATCGGGTTGCTCCTCATGCAAGTGTAGACCGTCTGCATCACGGCTGGGTGACAGGAGTCCCTAAACGAACCACGGGCCGTCGCGCCCGCAGGCGAACGGCCCGTGTCGTGTCTCAACAGACGGGGATCAGTAGAACTTGCGCGAGATGTTGAACCCCAGGTACCAGTCGCTCGTGCCGCCGCGCGCCATCTGCCCGAACGTGGTGCCGAAGGCGTTGCCGACGTTGATTTGGAAGCTGTGGCCGCCCGCTCGCTTTTCGATGCCGAAGCCCATCTGATGGTCGCCGGGGTCGAAGCCGCTGACCCGCGGGGTGATTTCGAACACGCCGTAGACGCTGGCGGACAGGCGCACCCGCGCACCCAGCCCCACCATGATCGAGTCGTTGTCGTCGACCAGCTCACCCGGTAACGGGTTGGTGTTGTTCACCCAGAACGGTTCGAAGTAGAGCGCGGCGCGGTCGTTGATCTCGCGCGACACGATCAGGCCAAGGCCGGGCGAGTAGCTGTCCTTGAAGTTGTTCGTGCCCTCGGCGCTGCCAAAGACGTTGATGGACACCGGGAAGCTCGCGTCCTGAGCCTTGACCTCGCGCTGCAGCAGAAACTGCACCGTGCGGTCGTTGGTGCGGTGCACCGCCAGCTGTGTGGCCTTGAACAGGCCATAGCGGTACTCGAAGCCGATGACGGCGCCGCTGTCGAAGCCGAAGCCGTCCTGCAGCAAGTCGCTGAAACTGCCCTGGCCGAGGGGACGACCGAAGCGGTGGGTGATGCGGAAGGCGCTCTCGTGGCGCGGCAGGCGAAGGTTGGTGGGCAACCCGACGATGGTGAAGTCGGGCTGCGCGCGGTTCACGTCTTTGTCGGGATCGTCGCCTTGCACCGCCGCCGCTGCGGCAGCAGCAGCGGCCGCTTCCGTGGTGCCGGCGGCGGTTGGTTTCTTGGCGGCATCCTTCGGGTCGTTGATGGGCGCGGCCGAGAGGACAGGCACGGTGCCAAGCAAGAGTGCGAGCGAGAGAATGGAACGTAGGGTGGCTGACTTCACGGTGTGCTCCTCGGATGTGGGCGCGTGGCGGGCACGCATTAGTCGTTCTTCGCGCCGAGCGCGATCCAGCGGCGAAGGACGAGCAACTGGCCGTCGGTCAGGTAGGGAGGGCCGCCGAGGGGCATGCGGCTACCGACGATATCCGTGCGACCGCCCTCGAGCTTCTGAATCAGGTAGCTGGCGTCAGGGTCGCCGGGCACCACGAAGGTGGCGCCAGCCTTCCGCGCACTCGGCTTGCCTACCAGCGAGGCGAAGGAGACGCCGTCTCGCAGATTGAGGCCCGCCGATGGAGTGCGCCCCGCGTCGGTGTGGCAGGACGCGCAGGCCCGTCTGCCCGACGAGTCCTGCGTGTCGAAGATCTCGCGTTGGATGCTGGCCAAGGTCGGCTGCAGGTTGGGCGTCGGGCCGGTGAGGTCGGACAGTTGTTCATCACAGCCCGCCAGCAACGCTGTCAGGGGCAGGACACAAACCAGGGTGCGCAGATATCGCATGATGTTCTCTGACCTCCGAGAGGAACGTTATTTGAGAGTGGCCGTAACGACCAGCGTGCCACGCATGTCGGCGTGGCCATCGCCGCAGGCTTCCGAACAGACGATGGGGAAGGTGCCGGCCTCGCTGGCCGTGAACTCGATCGCGACCGGCTTGGCGCCTCGCGGGATGAGCGTGTTGACCTTGAATTTGCGAATGCCCACGCCGTGCACGCCGTCGGCCGACGTCACGAGCAGGCGCACGCGGTCGCCTTGCGTCACCTCGATCGTGGCGGGCTCGAACGAGAACCGCGTGGCCAGCACCTCGAACGTCTTCACCGCTGGGGTCTGACCGACGCCGGTCGCGTCGGGACCCACGGCGGATGGCACAGGCGCGTATGCCGTGACGGGGTCCTTCCCCGCGTTGACGTATGCCAACGCTTCAGGGAGGAGCGCCATCCCCGTCACGGCAACACCGACGAACACCAGTTGGGTTCGCATGAATCTCATCGTGTGGCGTCGGCCATCCGGGGCTCTTCGCATTGCCCCCATCGCGTGCAAGCGGGATGCCGTCGGAGGCGATGGGAATCAACCCGTTCTACTGAATGTTTTTGCGTGTCCGTCTGCATCATCCAGTGCGCTGGATTACGGGCGACGTAAACGCTTACTTCGGCCGTAACGCGGCTAGTCGATGCGGTGCTTCGACAGGTAGTGGCTGAGCGCCCGCTGACTGAGGCCCATGAGCTCGGCCGCGTCTTTTTTCACGCCGCGCGATTGCTCCAGCGAGCGCCGGATCGTCTCGCGCTCCACCCACTCCACGTTGTCGCGCAACCGCAGCGAGGGCAGCCCGGTGGTGGGCGCGGCCGCCGTGCCCATCACCCAGACGGTGTCGGGCGTGAGCCGGGGACCGGTCGTGAGGACGACCGCGCGCTCGATGGCGTTCTCGAGCTCGCGGATGTTGCCGGGCCAGTGGTAGCGCCGCAGTTCCGTCATGGCCGCGTCGTCCACGCCGGTGATGCGCTTGCCCAGGCGCTGCGAGAACTTCTGCACGAAGTGATCGACCAGCGCCGGCAGGTCGTCGAGCCGCTGCCGCAACGGCGGCAGGTCGATGGGAATCACGTGCAGGCGGTAATAGAGGTCTTCCTGGAACCGGCCCTCGTTGACCATGGCGCGCAGGTCGCGGTTGGTGGCCGCGATCACCCGGACGTCCACGCGCTCGGTGCGCTCGCTGCCGAGCGGCTCGAACTCCCGCTCCTGCAGGACGCGCAGCAGCTTCGACTGCACCGACAGCCCGAGCGTGGCGATTTCGTCGAGGAAGATCGTGCCGCCGTCGGCCAGCGCGAAGCGGCCCTTCTTGGCCGACTGCGCGCCGGTGAAGGCCCCCCGCGCGTGGCCGAACAGCTCGGATTCGTTGAGCGTGTCGGGGATCGCGGCGCAGTTCACCTTGATCAGCGGCCGGTGCCGTTGCTGGCTGCGGTCGTGAATCGCGCGCGCCACCAGTTCCTTGCCCGTGCCCGTCTCGCCCGTCAGCAGCACCGTGCTGCGCGACTGGGCCACCAGTTCGATGCGTTTCGAGATCTCGATCATCACCTTGCTGCGGCCCACGATGCCGTAGTGGTCGAAGTCGGCATCGCGTTCGCTGCGCAGATAGGAGAGTTCGGTGCGCGCGCGTTGCGCGGCCAGGGCGCGTCGCGCGGTGAGCAACAGCTCGTCGATCTCGAAGGGTTTCTGCAGGTAGTCGTGGGCACCGAGCTTCATGGCCTCGACGGCGCTCTCCACACTGCCGTGCGCCGTCATCATCACGATGGCCGGCCGTTCGCCCTCGGGCGTCGTCGAGACCAGCTCCTTCACGACCTCGACTCCCGAGCGGTCGGGCATCCGGTAGTCGATGATGAGCAGGTCGAACGATTGCTCCACGAGCAGCCGTTGGCCATCGAGGGCGCGCGACGCCGTTGTGACGAGATGCCCGTCGTCGCGCAGGGCGCGGCCCAGCGTCTTCAGGATCTTCTCCTCGTCGTCCACGAGGAGCACGCGGCCAGCAGGTGTCATCGTCATGCGCGCCCCAGCGGCGAATCGGCCAGCACGACCCGGATCTCGGTACCGGCGCCGACCTGGCTGGTCACCGTAATGGTGCCGCCCAGACCCTCGACGACGTTCTTGCAAATGGCCAAGCCGAGCCCGCTGCCCGTGCGGCGCGTGGTGAAGTACGGATCGAACACGCGGCCCAGGTCGTCGGGCCGAATGCCCACGCCCCGGTCGCGCACGGTCATGACCACTCGCTCGCCGGCCCGGCGTGTCGCCAGTACCACCAGCGGCGTGCCGTCGGCCGCCGTGGCCTCGACGGCCGCGCGGGCGTTGGTGAGCAGATTCACGAGGACGGTGCGCACCCGCTCGGCGTCGGTCGTGAGGTCGCCGCACTCCGGGTCGAGGTCGAGGCCCACCTCCGGCTCGCTCGCTGCCGCCATGACGGCATCACGCGCCGAGCGGCACACGTCGTTGACCGCGGCCGGGGCGCAATCGAAACGGATGGGCCGGGCAAAGTCGAGCACCTCGTTCACTACGCGGTTGAGCCGATCGACTTCCTCGTTGATGTCGCCGGCCGCATCGCGCGTGTCGGAGGGTGTGGCGTCGAGCCTGACCAGCTGCCGCAGCGCGCCCTTGATGATCATGAGCGGATTGCGGATCTCGTGCGCGATCACGGTCGACAGGCGCCCCAGGGCCGACAGGCGTTCGCGTTGCGCCGCGTCGCGCTGCGCCGCCGTGACCGACTCGGTGAGCACGTTGAAGGTCGAGGCCAGGAGCACCGCGTCTTCGTCGTTCCACTGCGTGTCGGCGAGCGCGACCTTGCGCGTCAGGTCGCCCGTGGCGGCCACCTCGCGCATGTGGGCGGTGATGGTGGCGAGCGGCTTGGTGACGGTGCGCGCGAGCGCGTAGCTGATGAGCGCCGCCAGACCCACGGTGGCGAGCGCCACGCCGGTCAGCGCCGCGCGGATGGTGCCGAGCGTACGCATGCGCTCGGTTCGAGACCTGAGCACGATGGCGTGCGGCACGACTCCGGCCGCGACGACGGCGTGGGCCTGGGCGAGCGGCCGCGCCAGGACCGAAAATTCTTCGCGGTCCATGATCAGGATGGCCGTGTGCGGCTCCTGGTTGAACCAGGCCGTGACGGCCGGGAGCAGCGCCACCGAGAACGACGACGCGCGCACCGCGTCGGCCAGCGCGAACGCCACGTCGGCGCCGCTGAGGCTCTTCAGTTCCGCGGCCCGCGTCGCGTCGAGCAGATAGCCCATCGACAACGAGCCCAGCAACTCAGGCCGCTCCAGGTCGATGGTCACCGGCACGGTCACGATCTGGAGCACGCCACTTGGATGAGGCCAGAACGTCTCCCCTGGCGCCTGGCCTGGCACGGCGCCGAGGTCGAGGGCCGCAGTGGCCAGGTCGTCTCGGTGAGCGGGCGCGACGGCAGCGAGGCGGCGGCCGTCGCGGTCGCTCACCACGACCAGGTCGGCGCCCACTTGTTCCAGGTAGTCGCGCGCGATGGGCTCGATGGTGGGCGGGTCGCGGGTTTCGAGGGCGGCCTTGAACTTGGGCAGGTCGGCGATGAGCCCCGCCGTGCGCGTGACGCTGTCAAAGAGCGTCGCGCTCTGCTGATCGACGAGCCCCGCGGCCTCGGTGAGATCGCGCTGCAATTCGGTCTCGGCCTGCTGGGTGAGCAGCGCGCTCACGAAATACACCGCCGATCCGATGGAGACCGTGGCGAGCAGGGTGCTGGCGAGGAAGATGCGGCTACGCAGCGAGCCGAGTCCGGGCATCACGGCACCACCAGATCGAGCTCGGTGGTCGCGCCGGGGGTGACGGTAATCGTGCGCTGTGCGCGCGCCTCACCTTCATACCAGCCCACGATGGTGTAGGTGCCGGGCGGTACGTCGTCGATGCGGTAGCGGCCGTCGGTGTCGGTGACCCGGAAGTAGGGATGGTTGAAGACCACGACGAAGGCCGACATGTGCGAGTGGATATCGCAGAACACGCGCACGATCCCGGGCCGGTCGAAGCGCACCGACTTCGACTTGCCGGCAGCATAGCGGCCGAGATCGAAGCGCCGGGAGCGCGACAAGGAGAAGACGTTGTGATAGGTGAGGTCGCTGTTGGGGAAGTCCACGACCGTGCCGGTTGGGACCGCCAGCAGCCGCGGCACGAACGTCTCGTTGCGCTGGTCCATCGCGGCGCGCCCGGGTTCGCGATCGTCGAACGCACTGCGCGGAGCAGTGTCGAGGTAGACGACGCCTCGGCGCACGTCTGGCACCCCGGCCGGCGCCCGGCTCCCGAGGTCGGATACCCTGGGCCGCGGACGCGGTTGGGCGGCGACGCGGCGGATGTCGAGACGGCCGCGGATGCTTCCGGTAGATGCGGGTTGGGTGCGGCCCACGAGCGGCGCCACCGACGCCGCGGTCAGCGCCGCGGCCAGTCCGAGCACGAGCAGGGTGCGACGCATCAGAACCACACCCCGAGCTGCGCTGCCGCCAGCGTGTCATGCCGCACGCGCCCGCCAAGCGGCCGCCGGTTGCGCTGCACGGCGAATTTCATCCAGACGTGCCGCAGCGGCGAGGCGACGATCCCGGCTTCGACTCGCGACACTGGCGACTCCCAGGGCTGAGCGCCCGTCGCGGTGTCGAGGTTGGAGAACGCGAGCCGCTCGGCGCGCGCCGCCACATCGACGCCCGGCACCACGCGCACACGCCCCTCGAGCCAACCCGCCAGCGCATGCACGCCGCCGCCAAGCGCCGGGTCGGTGGCCGACGGCAGCGTCCACCTGCTGCGGATGACCTCGCCCCGGATCTGCCAACGGCCCGAGGCCACCTGGGCGTCGAGTCCCGTGGCCGTCTGGCGGAACGACTCGAGGGTCGCGTCGCCGCCGAGGTCGTCAGCGAGCGATCGCGATAGAAAGGCGCCGCGCGACGCCGAGGCGCCGATGGTGATGGCGGGCGTCGGCCGCACGACGAGCCGCGAGGCCAGCGCACGGCCGTCGTTGTCGTCCAACACCCGCGGGCTGCCGAGCGAGCCTTGCGTGAGCGCGCCGGTCCATTCGATCTTCCCCCGGACGACTCGCGCCTGCAGGCCGGTGTCCCAGCTGTCGGGATCCACAATCGGCAGGCCACGGTCGGGGGTGAGATTGCCGCGCGGGAACGACGCGAGCCAGCCGCGGCCACGCATGCGGATGAGGTCGGCCGCCGTCGCTGGCAGCGCGTCCCGCCGGAGCGACGTCAGGTAGCCGTAGGGAAGCGGGCGTCCCACGAGCGGATTGTCGGCGCCGTACCCGCTGCGACCGAACAGGCCGAAGGTGGTGGGCACGCGTCCGGCCTGCAGGTCGATCTGGTGCGCGCGCCAGGGTCGCACCCGCAGGTAGAGCGCCGTCAGCCGCGCGTGGCTCAGGCCGTCGGTACGGAGCTGACCCAGCACTTCGATCTGGCGTGAGACGTGCACCGCGGCATCCATCACCACGCGCACGTTGCGCATCGGATCGTAGGCGTAGGTGGCGTAGTTGAAGAACCCAGGGTCCTTGGAGCCGTATCCGGCGGTGACCTCACCCCCGACCGTCACGCGCTCGGCGAGGCCGCCGCGAGGCGTCTCATCGGGAGGTTGCGCGGCCGCCGGGCGGACGGTCGCAACGAGCAGCAGGGCACAGATCGCGCGTACGGAGACCACTCGGAAGAGGCTATCGGAAGCCGTGGCCATTATAGTGCCCGGCTGGTGCCCTCGCGGCAGGGACGCCCCCGGGGGTCAGCGCCGCGTGAGCTTGCGCTGGGCGTCCTGATAACGCTTCGAGGTGGACGGCACCTGTGCGTACGCAGCCTTGGCGCGTTCGTCGTCCCGCAACCGTCGCTCGTAGAGCTCGCCGAGCAACCACCACGCGTCATGTGGATTGTCGGGGAAACGCGTCGCGAGATCCGTCCACGACCGTGCGGCCAGCTCCCACTGATCGACGTCAGCGTAGCCGGCACCCATGCGGTACAACCCGAGCATGCCATGCGGGGAACTTGGGAACTGGTCGGCCAGCACGCGCAGCGTCGCCAGGCTTGCCGGCACCTCGCGGCCAGTCGCCACCTCGCGCGCTTTCAGACGGCGTCGGTCCTCGATCCCGATCTTGCTCTGCAGCGCGCGCAGCGCGACGGGCGTGCCCGGGGCGGCCGCAGCCGCGCGGCCGAAGATCTGACGCGCGGTCTCGTCACGGGTCGGCTGCCGCGACTTCAGCGTGAGCTCGCCGAGGGCGAACTGGCTCTCCGCCACGCGCGGGTCGCCAGCAAAACGGCTGGCGAACTCCACGTGGGCGGCCATGGCGTCGTCGGCGCGCCCCAGGCGGCCGAACGTCTCGGCCACCAGGTACGAGGCGTCGGCGGCCACTGGCGAGTTGGGGAACTCGCCGATGATCGCGCGCAAGTCGGCAATGCCTTGGTCCACGAGATTGCTCGTGAGCTTCGCGCGCGCCACGCTCAGTCGCGTCGCGGCTTCCGCAGTGACGTCGGGCGCGGGGGCAAGGACAGGTTTGGCGATGGGGGCGGCGCTTCGCCCCGGGGTGGTTGCGGTGACCGTTGCGGCCGGCTTCACGCCGGCCGGCGGGTTCGTTCCTGGCACCGGTGGTGCTGGCGTGGCGATCGCGGCTGTGGGCGCCGGGTCCCCGGGTCCTGGCACGGCAGCAGGGGGTGCCGGGTCAATGACGGCAGGTTCCGCGGGTGGCGCGTCGGCGCCGCCCCCACGCGACAGCATCACGCCGCCCACGATGGCTGCGACGAGTACGGCGGCGCCCGCCGCGAGAGCGATGGGCGAACGCGTGGCCGGCACGGCATCAGCAGCGCGCCGCCCGGCCACTGGTGGCGGCGCGGCGCCACCGACCAATGGTTCGGCCGGCGTGGTCGCGGGCGTCGAACGCGGCGCGGGCGGTCCGATCGACGTCAGCGCCGAGGCCGGGTCGATGGCCATCATGCTATGACGCATGGTGGGCGTCATCGTCGTGACCTCGGCGGGTCGCGTCGGCGAGGCCCCGGGCTTGTCGGTCCGCACACCGCTGACGGGCACGGCCATGCGCTTGCTCGAGTCGCGACGCATGCGCTGCAGGTCGGCCCGAAGGTCGGCGGCCGTCTGGTACCGCAGCGCGCGGTCCTTTTCGAGCGCCTTCGCGATGATGCGGTCGAGTTCCGGCGCGACCAGCGGGTTCACCGACGATGGCGGTGTGGGGTCGCGGTTGAGAATGCCGTCGAAGATGACGGCGGTGGTGTTTCCAGGAAAGCTCACTCGTCCCGTGGCCATCTCGTAGAGCACGACGCCAAACGAGAAGAGGTCGGTGCGGACGTCCAGCTCTTCGGCCCGCGCCTGCTCCGGCGACATGTAGGCCACGGTGCCTACCGTGGTGCCGACGACGCTCGTGAACAGGGTGGGCGACACTGTCGTGGACTGGTCGGCGCCGCCGCGCCGCTGCTGCGGCTCGGCCAGCTTTGCGAGGCCGAAGTCGAGCACCTTGGTCTGCCCTCGTTTGGTCAGGAAGAT
>JANORI010000680.1:0-1837 GCA_031415235.1 Acidobacteriota bacterium
CCAGGACGCGAGCCGCCGCGGCATCGGCGTGCGGAAACGCGCCGGCCGACGAGGGGAGGTGCGCGAAACACGCCTGCCGGTGAAACGGCACCGGGTAGTAGATCTCGGTGCCGATCCCCCGCGCCGCGAGAAACGCACGCAACTCGTCGCGGCGAGGCACCTGCACGACGAACTGGTTGTAGACGTGGTACCCGTCCGGCCGCTCGTAGGGCAGAGTGACGGCCGCGAGCAATCCGGCGTCGGCAAAGAGCGCGCGGTAGCGCGCGGCATTACGCCGCCGGGCCTCGGTCCAGGTCTGCAGGTACGGCAGTTTCACGCGCAGCACCGCCGCCTGAATGGCATCGAGTCGGAAGTTGCCGCCGATGATGGCGTGATGGTACTTGGGTTGCTGGCCGTGGTCGCGCAACAGGCGAAGCCGCTCGGCCAGGGCGCCGTCCATCGTCGTCACGAGACCGCCGTCGCCGAACGCCCCCAGGTTCTTGGTCGGATAGAACGAAAAACAGCCTGCATGACCGAATCCGCCCACGGCGCGGCCGCCCTCGCGCGCGCCGATGGCTTGCGCCGCGTCTTCCACGATCGCCACTCCGCGTTCTCGCGATAGCGCAACCACCGCCTCCATATCGGCGGCCTGCCCGTAGAGGTGCACGGGCATGATGGCCTTGGTTCGCGGGGACAGCGCCCGAGCGACCGCCGCGACATCGACGTTGAACGTGTGCGGGTCGATGTCGACCAACACGGGCGTGGCCCCAAGTCGGGACACGGCTCCCGCCGAGGCGAAGAACGAGAACGTGGGCGTGACCACCTCGTCGCCGGGGCCGACGCCAAGCGCCATCAAGGCCGCGAGCAACGCGTCGGTGCCCGACGACATGCCCACGGCGTGCGCGACTCCGAGGTAGTCCGCGAGCTCACGCTCGAGGGCCACGACCTCGTCGCCGAGAATACAGCGTTGGCTGTCGCACACGCGTGTGACGGCGGCCAGCAGCTCGTCGCGGAGCGGACGGTACTGGGCCTGTAGGTCGAGCAGCGGGACAGGCGGGGCGTCTGACGTCATGACTTCGTCCACGTGGCCAGGCGGGCGGCCGCGCGCTATCCCTGCAACACGCCCGGGTGTTCGGTGTGCCGGGCGATGTCGGCATCGACCATCATCGCGATGAGCTGCTCGAACGACACCTCGGGCGTCCAGTCGAGTTCGGTCTTCGCCCTCGAGGGATCGCCGATGAGCAGATCGACTTCGGCCGGCCGGATGAAGCGCTGGTCGACCTTGACGTGCTGCCGCCAGTCGAGGCCGGCGTGGCTGAACGCGAGCTCGACCAGCCGTTCGACCGTGTGGGTCACGCCGGTCGCGACGACGTAGTCGTCGGGCCGGTCCTGCTGCATCATCGCCCACATCGCCCGGACGTAGTCGCCCGAAAAACCCCAGTCACGCTTGGCGTCGAGGTTGCCGAGATACAGCGTATCGGAGAGACCCAGTTTGATGCGCGCCACGCTGTCGGTGACCTTCCGCGTCACGAACTCCAGACCGCGGCGGGGCGATTCGTGGTTGAACAGGATCCCAGAGCAGGCAAACAGCCCGTAGCTCTCGCGGTAGTTCACGGTGATGTAGTGGCCGAAGACCTTCGACACGCCGTAGGGGCTGCGCGGGTAGAACGGCGTCAGCTCGCTCTGCGGCACCTCGCGCACCTTGCCGTACATCTCGCTCGACGACGCCTGATAGAAGCGGATCTTGGGGTTGACGCTGCGCACGGCCTCGAGCGCGCGGGTGACGCCTTGGGCATTGAACTCGCCGGTGAGCATCGGCTGGTCCCAGGACGCCGGCACGAAGGACATGGCGGCCAGG
>JANORI010000681.1:0-1991 GCA_031415235.1 Acidobacteriota bacterium
CGGATTCGCCGGTGGCAGCCTGCAGGCGGATGTCACGTGCAGTGCCGGTACCTGCTCGTGGGCGTTCGGCAGCATTCCGTCGTTTCTCACCGTGCAACCAGCCTCTGGAAGCGGCAACACCACCGTGACGGTGAGGGCCGAGGCCAACACCGCCGAGAATGGGTCCACCAACACCAGGTCAACGGTCTTCACGGTCGGGTCCGGGAACGCGACCGTGAACCTCACGGCCTCACAGGACGGCCTCACCTGCGCCAACACCGTCGCCACCAGGGACAACCTGACGTCTGTGGGCAGGGGCGGCACAGTCAGCAATAGCCCAGACGACAACGATCGTTACTTCACGATTCAGACCGCGGGCGAGTGCCGCTGGACGGCGCGCACGAGCGCGTCGTTCATGACCTTCCGCGAGAACGGCGGCATGACGATCAGCGGTACGGGCGCACGGGTCGGCGAAGGCGCGGCCGGCGAGAAGCTGCGCGTGGTGTTCCAACCGAACACCGGCGCCCGGCGCACCGGCACCATCACCGTCGCGACCACCAACTTCAGCGTGATTCAGTGCGGGTCCACCGAGGCTACCTGCTGAGCCCGACCGTGAACACCACCGCCGGATGGGCGGCCCGCGGGGCGTGGCTGCTGCTGGCGACGGTCGCCGCGGCGGCCGCTCAGCCCTCGCCGACCCTGTCGCTCGGCGAGGCGGTGTCGCGGGCCCTGGCGCAGAATCTCGACGTCCTCCAGGCCGCCGAGAGTGTGCGGGCCAGGGAACTGAGCCTGCGCGTGGCCTCAGCCGCCTTCCGGCCAAGCATCCTGCCCTCGGCCAGCGGCGCGCTCGGGCGATCGCAGCTGGCCAATCAGAACTACGGTGTGGCGGTATCGCAGCGCCTGCCGTTCGGCACCGAAGTGCGCGGGAACGTGACGTCGCTGAGCTCGCGCAATCAGCTCGGCACCTACTTCTTCACCGACACGTCGTTGTTCGTCAGCCAGCCGCTGCTGCGCGGGTTCGGCCGCGAGTTCGCCCGTCGTGGCGTGGATGGCGCCGAGGCGGCGCTGGGCGACGCCCGGCGGCAGCGCGAGCTGCGCCGACAGCAGGTGGCCCTTGACACCGCCGGCGCCTACGTCGCCCTGGTGGGCCGGCAGGTCTACCTGCAGGTGGCCGACCGCGCCGTGGATCGCGCGCTGACTCTTCGCGAGGAATCCGTGGCCAAGTTGGCGGCCGGGCGCGTGTCGCGCCTCGATGTGTTGCGCGCCGAGCAACTGGTAGCGCAGGCCCGGGCGCAGCAGGTGGACACCCGAGCAGCCGTGGACGACGCGAAGGATCAGATCCGCCTGCTGATGAACGCGCCTCCTGACTACGACTTCGTCGTCGTGCCGAACGTGCCGCCGGCACCACCGGTGCCGTCGGAAAACGACGCGGTGGCGCTGGCGCTCCAGCACCGTCCGGAACTCGATACGGCGCGGGACACCGTCGACCAGGCCGAGCGTACCCTTCGGCTGGCCAGGCGCGGCCGGCTGCCACAGCTCGACCTGCAGCTCGGCGTCACCAGGCAGGACGTGGCCGACAAGCCGCTGCGCGGCTTCGGGCTCGACGGGTTCCAACTCGCCACCATGGCGTCGGTGTCGCTGCCGGTTTTCAACGACCAGCAGGACGTCGAATATCAGATGGCGCTCATGGAGCGCGGACAACGGGCCCGTGAACTCGAGGCCCAGCAGCGCCGCGTGACCGTGGACGTGCGGCGCGCCCTGCGCGAGCAGCGCCGCGCCGAGCAGAGTGCCGCGCTGGCGCGCGATTCCGTGGAGCTGTCACGGCGGGAGGTCGAGGTAGCGCGGCTCCGGTTCGCCCGCGGCCTGTCGAGCAACCTGGACGTCGTGAGCGCGGAGGCCAGTCTGCTCGGCGCCGAGAGCCAGGCCATTGCCGCCGATGGCCAGGTGACGCTCTCGCGGCTCGCAGTGCTGGTCGCGACCGGCACGCTCAATCCAGACACCGCGTTTCCGTA
>JANORI010000682.1:0-21926 GCA_031415235.1 Acidobacteriota bacterium
CTGGTTATGAACGGCAGGCCGGCGTCCGGCTCGACGCCACCTTCGCGGCCTTGGCCGACCCCACGCGCCGGGCCATCCAGGCCCGGCTGATTGCGGGCGAGGCGTCGGTCACCGAACTGGCCGCGCCGTTCGACATGAGCCAGCCGGCCGTCTCGAAACACCTGAAGGTGCTCGAGCGTGCCGGCCTCGTCTCACGCGGGAGGGACGCGCAGCGGCGCCCGGTGAAGGTCGAGCCCCGCCCTCTCGTCGAAGCGACGGCGTGGCTCGAAGCCTATCGACAGAGCCTGGAGCGGCGCTTCGCGCGTCTCGACGCGCTGCTCGCGGAGATGACGGCGAAAGACACCCCGCAGCGCGCCCCGGCGCGTCGCCCGCGACGCCGGTAGGACGCGCAGCGACCGGTTGTCACACCCGAGGACAGCACCCATGCCTCGAGACACTGAAGAGGACTCGGCCGAATTCAAGCAACTAAAGGGTTGCATATCGTCGCGGACCCCTGTAGATTATGCAATCGAAAGGTTGCATGACCATGAGTGACACCGATCGCATCGAGAAGACCGTCGTGTTGCGGGCGCCGCGGGCGCGCGTCTGGCGCGCCATCAGCAACGCCGCGGAGTTCGGCGCCTGGTTCGGGGCCGTGATGGAGGGGGCCTTTGTCGCAGGAACGACCGCCCGCGGGCGCATCACCCATCCCGGGTACGACCACCTGACGATGGAGATCCAGATCGAGCGCATCGATCCGGAGCGCTACTTCGCCTTCCGCTGGCACCCGTACGCGGTCGACACCGCCGTCGACTACTCGTCGGAACCGACGACCCTGGTCGAGTTCACGCTCGCGGAGGCGCCGGGATCCACCGTGCTCACGATCGTGGAGTCGGGATTCGATCGCATTCCTTTGCCGCGTCGCGCCGAGGCGTTCCGCATGAACGAGGGCGGGTGGACCGCGCAGGTCGTAAACATCGAACGTCATGTCTCGCAGTCGTAGCGGGGCGCTAGCCAGGGTGACGGAGGCGGCGCCCGTGTTCGCGGCCCTGGGGGATCCGACGCGCCTCGCGCTCGTCACGAAGCTGTGCGCCGGAGGGCCGTCGTCGATTGCCAGACTGACCGACGGCGCCGGGGTGTCGCGGCAGGCGGTCAGCAAGCACTTGCGCGCACTGTCCGCCGCGGAGCTGGTGCGCTGCACGCGGCTGGGACGCGAGCAGATCTACGAGCTCGAGCCGCGCCGTCTCGAGGCGGCACGACAGTGCCTCGAGCGGATCTCGCACGAGTGGGACCTGGCGCTCGGGCGCCTCGAGGCGTTTGTGGAAGCCGCGGACTCGTGATGCGGGGTCCGGCCCAGCGGTAACGGCGTGGACCCGACTTCGGCACGTCACTTGCACGTTGGGGCGAGATGCCTCGTGTCGAACGTGCGTGCGGAGTGGCCCTCCTGGCCGTGGGATTGTTGCCCTGGGCGGGGAGCCCAGCCGAGGCCGCCGCGCAGGAGTCCGTCTGCGCCGTCGCCACGCTGCCGGGCCTGTCGGCGCAGTTCGCGCGGGCGTTGCGGGAGACTCGCGAGGTGGGCGTCCCGGTCGTGGCTGGCACGCCCGGCGCCGCCGGGGCCCTGGGCGCCGGTCAGGCCGCGGACTTCTGGCGTGTGGCTGGGGCCATTCTCGGGCCCGCGGCCGACCCGCTCGAGGCCGCTGCCGACGTCTCCCCGTTCGAGGCCGTCGGCGAGCCGTCACGACCGGGGCTGCCGTGCGACCGCGGTGTGCGATCGCGCGACGGCGTGGCATGGTCGATGGGGCTTGCCGGCTACAGCGCGCGGGAGATTGCCGATGTCCTTGGCGGACACCTGACCCGCGCCGACCTCGACGGCGCGCGGGCGCGCCTGATGGCGGGGCAGACGCGCGCGTCGGTGGCGGCGTTCCTCGAGGCGCGGTGGCGCGAACCGGAGGCCGAGCGGGTCGCCGCGCTTGCGGCGCGGCGCGCGCAGCCCCCGCCCGTCGGCCTGTGGGAACCGGCGCACCTGGATGGCGACCTCACCGCGCTGGCCCGGCGCCACGGCGTGTCCGCCGATCTCGTGCGCGCGGTGGTCGCCGCCGAGTCGGCCGGGAATCAGCGCGCGGTCTCGCCAGCCGGCGCCATCGGGTTGATGCAGCTCATGCCGGCCACCGCCGCGTCACTCGGCGTCGACCCGTGGCAGCCGCTCCAGAACCTGCAGGGCGGCATCGCCTATCTGGCGAGCCTGCTCCGAGCCTATGGCGGCAACACGCGGCTTGCACTGGTCGCCTACAACGCTGGGCCACAGCACGCCAATCGCGTGCGGGACGGCAGCGCCGTGGCGTACCGCGAAACGCGCCGCTACCTCGAGGCGATCGACGCGCGCTACCCTTTGCCATAGCCCGGTGTGGCACGGCGTTTGTCTAGACATCTGCCAAGGCCGTGACGAATCCACCACGTGTTGCTCGGCCTTGGAAGATGTCTACGCCCCGCGAAAACCACCCCACCGCGCAAACTCCGCGCGGCGGGGACCCAGGCGCGGGGCCAGGAAACGCTGCCCTGGCGAAGCGGAGCCGAGGGCCTTTCTGGGTGGTGTGAGGCGTAACTTCGCTAGATGCTCGTTGACTTGTGCCTGAGACGTGACTATCGTCCGCCCTATCAGCGAGGATCCATGACTCATGTCACGATGACCGTCAATGGCAAGGTGCGGCGCGCGGACGTCGAACCGCGTCTGCTGCTCGTGCACTACCTGCGCGAGCAGCTCCTGCTCACCGGGGCGCACGTCGGGTGCGACACGAGCCAATGCGGCGCGTGCACCGTGCTCATCGACGGCCGCAGCGTGAAGTCCTGCACGGTCTTCGCCGTCCAGGCTGAGGGCTCCGAGATCACCACGATCGAGGGCCTGGCTGCGAAAGACGGCGCACTCCACCCGCTGCAGGAAGGTTTCTGGGCGGAGCACGGCCTGCAGTGCGGCTTCTGCACGCCCGGCATGATCATGTCGGCGGTGAACCTGCTGCAGGACACGCCGTCGCCCACCGAACAGCAGATTCGCGAAGGCATCACCGGCAACCTCTGCCGTTGCACGGGATATCAGCACATCGTCAACGCCATCCAGCACGCCGCGAGCAGGGGGTAGCCATGGCCGTATCGATCGTCCTTCCGAAGCTCGTGGGCGAACGCGTGAAGCGCCGCGAGGATCCGCGCCTGATTCAGGGGCGGGGCACCTATGTCGACGACATCAAGATCGTCGGCATGTTCCACTTGGCGTTCAAGCGGAGCGATGTCGCGCACGGCCGCATCCGGTCGATTGACGTCGCGGCCGCGGTGGCGATGGACGGCGTGGAGGCGGTGTTCACCGGCGCGCAGATCGCCGAGATGCTCGGGCCGATGCCGATTGGCACCCCGTTTCCGTCACCGCCCCACCGCGCCGTGGCCGCTGATGTCGTGCGCTATGCCGGTGAGCCGGTCGCCGTGGTGGTGGCGACCAACCGCTACACTGCGCGCGATGCCGCCGATGCCATCGTCGTCGAGTTCGATCCGCTGCCGGCGGTCGTCGATCTCGAACGCGCGATGACCGGCCAGCCCACCGTGATCCATCCGGACTTCCCGAACAACCTCGCGGTGGCCCTCGTGCCAAGCGGCACGGGCGTCAGCCCGGATGGCAGCACGGTGGACAACACGGCGATCGACAGGGCGTTTGCTTCCGCCGAGGTGGTGCTCTCACAGCGCATGATCAACCAGCGCCTGGTGCCGAACGCGATGGAGACGCGCGGCGTCGTGGCCCACTTCGAGCCTGGCAAGGGGTCGATGACGATCTGGTCGTCCACGCAGAACCCGCATATCCTGCGCACGATGATCGCGGCGATGACGGGCCTTGGCCAGGACCAGGTCCGGGCCATTGCGCCGGAGGTCGGTGGGGGCTTCGGCGCCAAGATCAACATCTACGGCGAAGAATACGTCGCCGCCGTCGTCTCGAAGCGGCTGGGCATTCCGGTCAAGTGGGTCGAGGACCGCTCCGAGGCCTTCGTGGCGACCACCCACGGCCGGGACATCCTCGGCTATGTCGACATCGCGGCGAACCGCGACGGCAAGGTGCTGGGTCTGAAACTGCGGTTGATCGCCGACATCGGGGCGTACAACATGCTGCTCACGGCCGCCATTCCGACGCTGACGATGCTGATGGCCAATGGCACCTACGACATCCCGGCCATTCGCACCACGCTCACCGAAGTGTTCACGAACAAGACGCCCACCGACGCCTACCGTGGCGCCGGCCGGCCCGAGGCCACCTACTTCGTGGAACGCGCGATGGACATGCTCGCGCGCGAGCTGAAGATGGATCCGGCCGAGCTGCGCCGCCGGAACTTCATCCCGGCCGATAAGTTTCCCTTCGCGACCCAGATGGGCGCCGTGTACGACTCGGGGGATTACGGCAAGGCGCTCGACCTCGGCCTGAAGGCCTCCAACTGGCAGGGCCTCGTCGCCGAGCGTGATGCCGCACGCAAGGAGGGGCGTCTCGTGGGCCTCGGGCTGGCGATGTACGTCGAGGTGTGTGGCCTCGGACCCTCGTCGTCGCTGCCGACCGGCGGCTGGGAACATTCGCAGGTCACAATCGAACGCGACGGACGTATCAGCGCCACGACCGGCGCGTCTCCGCACGGCCAGGGGAACGAGACCACCTTCGCGCAGATGCTCGCGGACCAGTTCAGCGTGCCGATCGAGCACATCACCATCCTGCACGGCGACACCGGGGTCGTGAAGCAGGGCATCGGCACCTTCGGCAGCCGCTCGCAGGCCGTGGGCGGCACCGCGCTGCACCTGGCCGGCGGCAAAGTGAAGGCGAAGATGGCCAAGTTCGCGGCGGCGCTGCTCGAGGCGCACGAGGACGACATCGTCTTCGAGAACGGCACGATCGGCGTGAAGGGCGCACCGGCCTCCGCCAAGACGTTTGCCGAAGTCGCCGGCTACGCCTACGTGCCGGTGCCGCTGCCGCCCGGCCTCGAACCCGGCTTGAGCGACGAGGCGTTCTTCGAGCCGGCCAACAACACCTACCCGTTCGGCTGCCACATCTCGATGCTCGAGATCGATCGCGAGACCGGCGAGCCGACGCTGCTGAGACTCGTGGCCGTCGACGACGCGGGCAATCTGATCAATCCGCTCATCGTCGAGGGGCAGATCCACGGCGGACTGGCCCAGGGCATCGGCCAGGCCATGATCGAGGAGGCCGTCTACAGCGAGGACGGGCAACTGCTCACCGGCTCGTTCATGGACTACGCGATGCCGCGCGCCACCGACTTCCCGCGCTTCGAGCTGCATGCCACCGTGACGCCGACGCCGGTCAATCCGCTCGGCGCCAAGGGTGTGGGTGAGGCCGGCACGCTCGGCTCCACGCCGTGCATCGTCAACGCCGCCGTCGATGCCCTGGCGGAGTTCGGCGTGACCCACATCGACATGATGCTGCGGCCCGAGAAGCTGTGGCGGATCATCCACGGCCCTCGACAGGGCTCGGGCCAAGGCCTTCGGCAGAGCTCAGGCCAGGGAGGTAAGGCGTGATCCCGACGACATTCGAGTACGCGCGCGCCACGTCGCTCGACGACGCACTGGCGAAGATGGCGGCGGCGCCGGGCGGCGGCAAATTCATCGCCGGCGGCCACAGCCTCGTGCCGCTGATGAAGCTGCGCCTGAGCGAGCCGCAGGTCCTCGTGGACATCAGCCGCATCCCGGACCTGTCTGGCATCAGCGAACGGGACGGGAAGATCGTGATCGGCGCCGGTATGGTACACCACGCCGTGGCCACCTCTGCGCTGCTGCAGCAGGCCTGCCCGGCCGTCTCGGACTGCGCCGCGACCATCGGCGATCCCCAGGTGCGCAACCGTGGCACGATTGGCGGCAGCCTGGCGCATGCGGACCCGTCCGCGGACATGCCCGCGGTGATGGTGGCGCTCGACGCGGAGATCCATCTGCGCGGGCCCAAGGGCTGGCGAGTCGTGAAGGCGCCGGCCTTCTTCCAGGATCTGTTTACCGTCGACCTGGCGGCCGACGAACTCATTGTGAGCATCCAGTTCGCCCCCGTGCGTGCGGCGGCGTACGCCAAGCTGCACCAGCGGGCCTCGCACTACGCGATCGTCGGCGTGGCGGCGGCGCTCGAGCTGCGCGGCGGCACGGTCGTGTCGGCCCGCCTCGGTCTGACGGGTGCCGGATCGCACGCCAGCCGCATGGCCAACGTGGAGCAGGCGCTTGCTGGTCAGCCGTTGTCAGACAAGACGATCGCGAGCGCGGCAGCGCTCGCCGGGGTGGGGCTGGCGGGAGTCAATGCGGACCTTCACGCCAGCGAAGAGTATCGCCGCGCGATGATTCCGGTGTTCACGCGGCGGGCGCTCACCGCGGCAATGGCCCGCGCCTAGGGGGCTTCTCGGGCCTTGGTGGCGGTCAGCGGGCGTAGGTGGCGAGCTTGCCCTGCAGGCAGGCGAAGAAGCGGTCCAGCATCATCTTCGAGACGCCACCGATGAGCCGCTGACCCAGACGCGCGATGGGGCCGCCGGTCTGCACCGTGCCGGCGACGTCCACGACCGTCGAGGCGCCGTCGGCGCGCAACGTGATATCGGAGCTGCCATTCAAGAACCCAGGGCGTCCCTTGCCTTCAGCCACCAGACGGTACGACGTGGGCGGCACCTGGTCCGCCAGCGTCACGGTGCCGTCGTAGGTGCCGGTGATCGCCGCCATCGCCACGGTGAGTTGCACGCGGTAGGTGTCGGGCCCCGTTGGCTCGAACGTGTCGCATCCCGGAATGCACGACGAGATCACCGCCGGGTCCATCAGCAAGGCCCAGACCCGGTCGGGCGGCGCGTCGAAGGTGTAGGAGCCAGAGATGTCCATGGCACAAGTATGGCGTCAACCGATGCCGTTAGCGTCCTCTCGGAAGCTGGTTCAAGTGACGCGCCAGGTCAGCGAGATTCGCGAGGGTCCGGACTGGCAGGAAGTCGTCGACAAAGGGCAGCGCGGCCTGGAGCCCGCGGGTCAAAGGCGCATAGTCGACGGTGCCAATCAGTGGATTGAGCCACGTCAGGCGGTGGCTGTTCCGCTGCAGGCGCGCGACTTCGTCGCAGAGCACCGACGGTTCCCCGCGATCCCATCCGTCCGACACGAGGAGCACGACGGGCCGGCCACGCAGCGCGCGTCGTCTCCACACCAGGCGGAGCTGCCGCAGGGCGTCGCCAATGCGCGTGCCCCCAGACCAGCCGGGCACGGCCTGTGCCACGTCCGCCACGGCGCGGTCGAGCCTGGACGTTCGAAGCTCGCGCGTCACCCGCGTGAGGTCGGTGGAGAAGACGAACGCCTCGACGCGGCGATGTCGGCGTGCGGCGGCGTGGATGAACTGGAGAAGCACGCGCGCGTAGCGGTCCATCGAACCGCTGATGTCACACAGCAGAACCAGTGGGCGCGGCCGCAGCCGGCGCCGCCTGGTCGGCAGCGTGAAGACGTCGCCGCCAGTGCGCACGCTGGAGGCGAGCGCGCGGCGCAGGTCGACGCGAGGTCCGCGCCCATGCACCCAGCGACGTGTCCGCCGCGTGCCGGGGGTCCACGTCAAGCGATCCAACGCGGCCCGCGCCAAGGCCATCTCGTCGAGAGTGAACTCCGCGAAGTCCTTGTGGGCGAGCGTCCTGACATCACTCCAGGTCTGCCACACACCCGAGCGCGCGTCGGTCGACGAATCGTCGAGGGCAACGCCGGGCAACGCGCCCGGCCGTCCCGCGTCGCTCGTCCGATCGTCTCGCCCTGAATCGTGGCCAGGCTGTGGGTGTTCAGGCGGCACCCCGGCGGTGGGCACCCGCCAGAACGCGTCGAAGGCCCGGTCGAACATCCCGAGGTCCTCGCGACGATGCACCAGCAGCGCACGGCACGTGTGATACACGTCGGCGCGCGCGCCGATGTCAACGTGCTGCAGCGCCGCGGCGAGGTCGAGCAGCCGCCCGATGTGGACCTCGAGGCCGAGGGCCCGCAGCAGCCGGCCGAAGACGAGGACGTTGTCGAGCAGGGCCGTCATCGCCGGATCGTCACCGGGCCGCGCGCGCCACCAGGGTGGCGAGCACGTCGCCCCTGATGGCATCGATGTCGTCCTTGGACTTGAGCGCCACGCCGAGCGTGGCCTCCACTACCTCCGGCTGCAGCGTGGTCGCGTCGAGCGCCGCCAGCGCCGCCACCCAGTCGAGTGTTTCGGACACGCCAGGCGCCTTGTCGAGCTCCATCCCGCGCAGTGACTGGACCAGCCTCGTCACCTCGGCCGCGAGCGCTGCCGGCGCGCGAGGCACACGCTCGCGGACGATGGCCAGTTCCTTCTCGAAGGTCGGATACTCGACCCACCGGTACAAACATCGCCGCTTGAGCGCGTCGTGCACGTCGCGCGTCCGGTTCGACGTGAGGATGACCAGCGGTGGCGCTGTCGCGCGGATCGTGCCGAGCTCCGGTATGGTGATCTGGAACTCCGAGAGCAGCTCGAGCAGGTAGCCTTCGAACTCGTCGTCGGCCCGGTCGATTTCGTCGATCAGCAACACCGGTGGCCGCGATCGCGCCGGGTCGATCGCCTGCAGCAGCGGCCGCTTGATGAGAAACGCGTCGCTGTACAGCTCCCGTCGCGCCGCCGTACGATCCAAGCCGCCTGAGGCCTCGAGGATCCGCAACTCGATGAGCTGCCGTGCGTAGTCCCACTCATAGACAGCGTGCGAGATATCGAGTCCTTCGTAGCACTGTAGCCGGACGAGATCGGTCTCGAGCGCCGCGGCCACCGCGCCGGCCAGCGCCGTCTTGCCGACGCCGGCTTCGCCCTCGAGGAAGAGCGGCCGACCGAGGCGCAGCGCCAGGAAGATGGACACGGCCAGGCCGTAGTCGGCAACGTAGTGCTGCGCGAGCAGGCGCTGCTGCAGGTCCGCAATGGAACCGGCAAAGAGTGGCGTGACGTGCGCTGGGGCGGTCATGGGCACCTTGGGTCTGTCGCCGTGATGCGGTGGTGGCGGTCGTTACTGCGGGAGGCTGTAGGCCACGAGCGTGGCCTCGGTGCCGCGTCCGGTGGCCACGACCACGAACTGCCGCCCCGACGCGGTGGCGTAGGTCATGGGCGTGCCGGTGGTTTCGAGCGTGGGCGCGCTCCACAGCTCGCGGCCCGTCTTCTTGTCGAGCGCGTGAAACGCGCGGTCGCCGCCGCCGACGAAGATGAGCCCGCCCTTGGTGACGATGAGGCCGGCCGGTCCCTGGGCACCAAGCTTCTCGGGCGCGGCCACGCCGAGCTTCTCGAGTTGCTGGCGCACGGCGGGGTAGTCACCAAAGGGTTCGCGCCACGAGATAGTGCCCGCGTTCAGATCCATCGCCACGATACGCGAGTACGGCGGCTTGGTGAGGGGCAGTCCGTCCATGAACCAGCCGGGCAGGCCGCGATTCGTGTAGTCGGCGTCCACCTCACCTGGCCGGTTCGTCGGCGCATTCGGATCGCGCTTCTCAATCCGGATGATGTGGCCCAGGTTGACGGTCTTCAAATAGAGCACGCCCGACTCGGGATCGAACGCCGCGCCGCCCCAATTGGCGCCGCCCCACACGCCGGGCCGCGCGATCGTGCCTTGCAGCGATCCGGGGGTGTAGACCGGGCCCAGCCTGAACTTCTTCATCTCGGCCTGGGCTGCGGCCTTCAGCTCGGGGGTGAGGTCGAACGCGTCGTCGAGCGTGACACCCTGTTCCACAAACGGCGCGGGCCTGGTGGGGAAGGGCTGCGTGGGCGAACTGCGCTCGCCGGGCACGTCGCTCTGCGGCACGTCGCGTTCTTCGATCGGCCACACGGGCTTTCCGGTGACGCGATCGAACACGAACGCGAAGCCTTGCTTGGCAAGCTGCACGACCGCGTCGATACGACGGCCGTTGACTCTGAGCGTGACGAGGTTGGGCGGCGAGGCCGGGTCGTAGTCCCACAGGCCGTGGTGTACGAGCTGGAAGTGCCACTTGCGCGTGCCGGTCGCGGCGTCGAGACACACGAGTGACTCGCCGTACAGGTTGGAGCCGGGGCGACGGCCGCCGTAGTAGTCGTTGCTCGGCGTGCTTACGGGCATGTAGAGCAAGCCGCGCTCGGCGTCGAGGGTCATGGGTGCCCACACGTTGGTGTGGCCGGTGAACTTGAACGAGCCGTCTTGCCAGGTCTCGTTGCCGAACTCGCCGGGCTGCGGGATGGTGTGGAACGTCCACGCCGGCTTGCCGGTGCGCGCGTCGAAGGCGCGCACATCGCCCGGCGGGTCGTTCTTGTACATGAGCCGATCGCCGACGCCGCTGCCCAGGATCACGAGGTCCTTGTAGACCACCGGCGGCGACGTGTTGGCGTAGTGCTTCCTGTTGATCGGCCAGAGCAGCCCTTCGGTCAGGTCGACTTCGCCGCCCGTGCCGAACGACGCCACCGGCTGGCCTGTCTTCGCGTCGAGGCAGATGAGGCGATACCGCGTGTTCAGGAAGATGCGCAGCGCGCCTTTGTCGCGCCATGCCGCCACGCCCCGATGCACGAAGCCCTGGCCGCTGGCGGGTTGGCCGTCGTCGTAGGCGCGCGGATCGAACGACCAGATCTCGCGTCCGGTGTCGGCGTCAAGCGCCGCCACGCGGTTGTAGGGTGTGCTCACGTAGAGCACGTTGTCGATCATGAGGGGCGTGTTCTGAAAGGCGCCAGGGAAGGTGCCGAGCTGCTTGTCCGGCTGCTCGCCGGTCTTCCACTCCCAGGCCGTGCGCAGGCCCGCCACGTTCGCCGGCGTGATGCTGGCGAGCGGTGAGTACTTGCGTCCGCCTGGATCGCCGCCGTACACCGGCCAGTCGCGCGCCGGCGTTCCCTGGGTGCTCACCGCGGCCGTCACGACGACGAGCAGCACGGCCGCAAGCGACGCTGACTTGTGGTTCACGTTCCGGACCCTCCCCTGCGGGCGGGATTGTACCGGCTTCTTCGCGTCCATGCCGGGAAAGCCTTGCACGCGGAGGGGAATGGCAGGTGCCGGCCCCTCGCCGGAGCCTGGCCGTGCTCGCCACCCACGTGCGCGCCCGCCACACCTCTGCGTCTGATGGCTTCTCGATTCCGGCCGGCTGGATGGTCATGTGGCCGGTCACGCCCAGCCACACCTCATACGGCGTCTATACCGATCCCGCGCGGTTCGATCCCGACCGCTTCTCGCCGCATTCGACCTGGGCCGCCCAGTGGTCCGTGCGGCTGCGACACCGTAATCACTACACCGTAGTCGCCAGTGCCCGGTGTAGCGCCTCGGCCAGAATGGCCGGCGTCATGGGTTTGTTCAGCACCGCGCGGAAGCCGAGAGCGCGGGCTTCCTCGGGGCCGAGCTCGGCGCTGTAGCCGGTGAAGAGCACCACGGGAACATCTGGCCGGCGCTCGAGGATTCGTCGCCCAAGCTCGATGCCCGACAGATGCGGCATGGACAAATCCGTAAGCACCGCGTCGATCGCCCCGGGGTCGCGCGCAAACTGCGCGAGCGCCTCCCGCGGGTCGGTCGCGACAGTCGCCACGAACCCCATGCGGCCCAGGCTTGCGGCCACGACGTGTGCGATCGCGACTTCGTCGTCCACAACCAGAACGCGCCGTCCGTCGCCACGGAGCACCGCCGCGGCCGGGGCGGCGGGGGCGGGCGACAAGACGACGGCGGGCGGCAACGCGGGCCAGAACACGCGTACGGTCGTGCCGTTGCTGAGCGAACTGTCGACCGCGATGGTGCCCGCATGGCGGCGCACGATGCCCTGCACCACCGCCAGGCCCAGGCCCGAGCCGGGCGACGCGGTCTTGGTCGTGAAGAACGGATCGAAGATGCGTGGCAGCACCTCTGCCGCGATCCCTCGGCCCGTGTCGCGCACGGTGAGCCTGGCGTACCGCTCGGCGGCCGGGGCGGGGACCGACTCGGGCGCATCCAGGGCCGGCACTTCGTCGAGGGTGACCTCGATGCGCCCGGTCGCGTCGCCGATGGCTTGCGCTGCGTTCACGACCAGGTTCGTGACCACCTGCTGCACCTGTGTGGCGTTGGCGAACATGGTCACGTTGGGGCAGAGCGTCGCGGCAACCTCGATGCCCTTGGGCATCGTGCTGCGCAGCAGCTGGATCGCGCTGCCGATGCTCTGCGCCACCGCGATGACCACCCGTTCGGTGGCGCGTGGCTGGCCGAACTCCTGGATCTGGCGGACGAGCGCGCTGGCGCGACCGCTGGCCTCGCTGATGGTGGCGAGGCTCTCGCGCCTTCGGGCCTCGTCGGTCTCGCCGACTGACGCCTCGGCGTGACCGATGATCACCATCAGCAGGTTGTTGAAGTCGTGGGCGATACCTCCCGATAGCGTGCCGAGCGCCTCGAGCGTATGCGCATGCTGCAACTGGTGCTCGAGAGCGGCGCGGTGTCGCTCTTCGTCCAGGCGGGCCGTCACGTCGCGAAAACTCCAGACGCGGCCGACGACGGCGCCGTCCAGGAACTGCGGCTGCGAGTACCGTTCGAAGCAGCGGCCGTCCTTCAGAAGCAGCGTGTCGAAGCTGACCGCCCCGGGGTGGTCGTAGAGGTCGCGCACGGACGCCAGGAAAGCCTCGGGATCGGCGACCTGACCGACCGCATGGGCGAGCAGCTGCTGATCGACGCGCGTGTCGATCAGGTCCTGCGGCACCCGCCACAGCGACAGCAGTTTCTGGTTGAAGTCGGTGACTCTGCCGTCGGTCGCGACAACCAGCAGTCCGTCGGCGGTCGAGTCAAACGCGCTCTGCAACAACGACAGCGAGTGCTTCAGCGCCGTCTGCGACTCGCGCAGCGCCTGTTCCGCTTTGCGTCGTGCCGTGTCGTCGGTGAGCACGCCGTGCCACCGCACGGTGCCGTCGGCGTGCCTCGCGGGCAGGGCGTGGCCGCGGATCCACTTCGACTTCCCTGACGCTGTGCGGATGGTGCCGTCGAGTTCCCACGGCTCGAGCGTGGCGTACGAGCGCTCGATCGAGGCTTCGAGTTCGGGCAATTGCGACGGCGGATCGACCATGGCGAAGGCGGTGCTCGCGTCGCCCAACATGACCTCGGGAGCGCATTCGAACAGCCGCGTGGCACCCTCGCTGACGAAGGTGAGACGGCGCGAGCCGTCGGGTCCGACCTCGAACTCGTACACGACGCCGGGCACCGTCGCGACCACTTCGGCGAACCGCCGCTCGCTGCGCGCGGCCTCCTGCAGCGCGGCGGTGCTTCGCTGGACCTCGGTCCTGGCGGTTGAGACTGCCGTCCGCAGCCGATGCACTTCGAGACGCTGCAACGCGGCGAGCAACCCGCACGCGGCCGCGGTCGCGAGCCACTTGCTCCACGGCGTGTGCACGACCAGAGGCTCGGGAAGCCAGCCGAGCGTCGTGGCCCAGGTGACGGCGGCCAGCATTCCCAATGTGCTGAGCGTGGCGGTGAGGGCTCCCCGCGGCGGGAGTACCAGCCAGAAGCCGCCCACGATGGCGACGGCATAGCTGCGCAGCGCTGGAGAGTCGGGCCCGCCGGTGAGCCAGGCCGAGACCAGGACGGCGACCGTCGCGAGCGCCAAGACCAACCGCGAACGGGTGCGCGAGCAGATGCGGCGTTGCACCACCGTCAGCAACGCTGCCGCGCCCGCCAGCACGGCAAACTCCCCGGCGTAGAAACTCGCCGAGGCTGGCGCCGCCAGGGCCGGCACGGCAACGACCGCTCCGGCGACCCAGAGGCCGATGAGGGCCGACCGTGCCGTCAGTTCATCGAACTCGTAGTCGTAAGGTTGCTGCATGAGTCGGCGGGGGGCGTAGGGTTGCGGACCGCACGATATCAGAATCGCCCGCGACGATGGGAGCCTTCTATCAGCTCGACGCCTCGGTTCAGGGCGTGAGATATGCTCACAGGGCGGCATGAATCCCTGGGAACTGCTCGGCCGGACGGAAACCCCCGCCGGTGACGAGATGACGCTGATGCTGCGGTCTGGCGAGTATGTGATCCTCGCCAGCGGCAAGGCGCTGATGTCGAGCCGTATGCACGGCTCGGAAGAAGCCATGGCGTCGCTTGGCTGCGCCGAGGCGCGCCTGCTGCAGGCGCCGAGCGTGCTCGTGGGCGGCCTCGGCATGGGCTTCACCCTGCGCGCCACGCTCGACCTGTTGCCCCGGAATGCCGCGGTGGTCGTGGCCGAGTTGGTGGCGGGTGTGGTCGACTGGAACCGCGGTCCACTCGGTCCCCTGGCGCAACATCCACTGCGCGATCAGCGGGTGCGGGTCGAGGTGGACGACGTGAACGCCGTGCTGCGTGCCTCGCGTGGCCGCTTCGACGCCGTGCTGCTCGACATCGACAACGGGCCGGATGCCTTCACCACCGAGGGGAACGACTGGCTCTACAACGACGGCGGCCTCGCTACGATTCGCGCGTCGCTGCGCGGGCGCGGCACCGTGGCGGTGTGGTCGGCCTGGGAAGACCGCAAGTTCGAGCAGCGCATGCGCTGGGCCGGCTTCACCGTGCAGACGCAGAAGGTGCGGGCGCGGCTCAGTAAGGGCGGACCGCGCCATGTCATCTTCTGCGGCCGCATGGCCGCCGACGCCCCCGAGCCGGGTTCTCGTCGCAGCCGCCTCGAGGCCGCGCGGCGGCTTGCGGCTACCTAGTGTCCCGAATCAGAATGGGCTCGGCATCGGCTGGCGCTGCATCTCGCCTGCCGGAGTGGTTCATCGTTTGACTGTTCGCCATTTGCTCACGCTTCGCGCCTTGGTCGAATCATGGCCGCAGGACGGCGCAGGCGCCACGACGGCGCTCTACGGAACGACGACCGTGCGTTCCACTGAGGCACTGCTTGTGCCGCACCCATTCAGCGCGCGCGCGCGCAGGTAGTAGGTGCCGCGAGGCACGTTTGGCACATCGACGCTGCCGGCCGGCGCCGCAAACGGCGTGGAGAGCGCCGTGGCTCCCGCAGTGTATCCGGCGTCGATCTCCGTGGACGTCGTCCCGGTCGCCACGTTCCAGGTGACGGCCACCGACGTGCCGGTGACGACCGTCGTGAAGGTCGCCGGCGGCGCCGGCGGCGAGCAGCCCACGTTCACGACGAGATCGCTTGTCGGCGCACTCGTGCCAACGGCATTCCTGGCGCGCACGCGAACGAAGTATTGGCCGGTCGGCACGCCACTCACCGCCAGGCTCGTGGTCGTCGTCGGAGCAGTGCCGAGGTTGGCCGACCCCTGCGCCGTGCCGGCTTCTACGAGGTAGCTCGCGGCGCTGCCGCCCGACGACGGAGCGTCCCAGCTGAGCGTCACCGCGTTGCCTTGCACGTTGGCCGCCAGACTCGCGGGCGCGCCCGGCGCCAGCGCGCCGGCCAGCTCGATCTTGAAGATGCGCCCCGTGTTCGACGCCGAGTAGCCGAAGTCCATGAAGTACAGCTCGCCAACCGTGTCGCGCGCGAAACTGCCGATGCACTGGAACGGCCCGCCCATCTCGCTCGTGTGCTCGGTGTTCGTGCCGGCTGTGGCCTCGCCCATGGAGTTGATGGCGAGCCCCAGGGACCAGACCGTGCCCTGCACGCAGTCGGCGTAGAAGTACCGCCCCTGGTAGGCGGCACCGAGCGCCGCGCCGCGATAGACATACCCGCCGGTGATGGCCTCGCCATTCTGGCTGGCGTGTGGGTACTCGAAGATCGGGCCAGTGAGCGGGAAATAGGCCGGTGCTTCCAGGAAGTTGTCCACCGTGCCCTCGCGGACGCGCCAGCCGTAGTTGCGGCCGCCCTGACCCGCGGGTTCGTAGTCGATCTCTTCACGGGCGTTCTGTCCGACATCGGCAATGATCAGCGCGCCGGTGTTGCCGGGACCAAGGTCGTCGAAGGTATAGCGCCAGGGATTCCGCAGGCCGAACGCCCAGATCTCGGACAGGGCGGGCGGGACCGTGTTGAACACCGGATTGGTCGCGGGAACGGTGTAGCCATTGGCCGGGGAGCCCGACACGTCGATGCGCAGCATCTTGCCGAGCAGCGTGGCGGGATTCTGCGCCCTGTTCTGCGGGTCGTTGGCGTTGCCGCCGTCGCCCATGCCGATGTAGAGAAATCCGTCCGGCCCGAACGCCAGGTGCCCGCCGTTGTGGTTGGCGTATGGCTGGGTGATGAAGCGCTGGAGGCCGCCGCTGCCGTCGGGCCACTGGAGGTCGAACCGTGAGGCCGGGTTGACCACCATCTGATCGGCGGTGCTCCGGGTGAAGCGTGCGACGACGGAGTGGCCACTGCTGTTTGTGAAGTGCACGAACACACGTCCCGTGCCGGCGGCGTCGGGCGGGAAGGCCATACCGAGCAGACCCTGCTCGCCGCCGCTCGAGACAATCGTGCTCAGATCGAGGAAGGGCGATGGGCGCTCCGCGCCGTTCAGAAACGCCCGCACGACCCCGCGCTGATCGACGACGTAGACCGCGCCCGGCACGACCGGGTCGATCGCGATGCCGTTGGGCCGGTTGAAGCCGGAGGCCAGCAGAGTGGCGCGCAGCTGGGCGTGAGCCGAACCAGGAAGAACTGCGAGCAAGGCTACCACGACGAGTGGCAGAGTCCGGACCAGCATGAGCACCTCTCTTGGGGGAGGGGCGATGCCAGAGTAGCATGCCCCTCGCGTCTTCTTATCGGGTGCGGCGGCCCGCCGCTTCACCGGATCTCTTCCCCCTGGCCCCGCACTGGCGCGATAATGCGGGCACTCACGCGCTACGACATGTCAAAGACCTCGACCCGCGCTCCTCGAGTCCGGCAGCCGCAGGACTTGCCGTTTGCCGACGTCTGCCACCTGATACGGGCGGTGATGCACGTGCGCCCTGACATCCTGGCGCATGCCGGCGACGCGCGAAATCTGGAGCACGCCCTGCTGCGGCTTCGCGAGGGCATGCGCACGCACGTCTGGCACGTGGGCAGCCGGCGCCTCGACCTCAGCGCCGTCGTGGCCGACTACGACGCGCGCAGCCGCGCGGAAGGCCTGCATGCGATCAACGACTGGGACGGCGTGGCCGACCGGGTCAACGACGACACCATCGCCGTCGATGTGCTCAACTTTCTCATCCGCCAGCGCGGGCAGGCTCCGCCCGATCCGGTGGCGCTCGCGGTGCTGCTGGACTACTACCTGCTGTACCTGATCGCGCTGCTGCCGCTGCGCGCGTGGGACGAGGGTGACGCCGACGAGAACATGGAGCGGGTCGACGCGCTGCTCGCCGAACTACAAGGCCCCGGCGGCAGCGGCCAGCGGTTCTGCGACGACGCCGAGGCACTGGCCCTGATTGCCACGGCACACTACGAGTTGCACGAACATGGCTACGCGATCCTGCTCGATCGCGTGCGGTCGCTCGGCCTGGATCGGCGCACCCGCACGGCGCTGCAGCACTGCGCGGCCATGGGGAGCCATCTGCGCTTCGGTTTCGAAGCCACCTATGCCCGCGACACGATCAAGATGCGCGACGACAACGTGGCTGACTATCCCTGGCTGTGCTTCGCGGTGGCGGGGGCGGCCGACGAGTACGTGCGGATGACCGAGGCGGGACAGTTCGGACCCGAGCGCGACCGTGTGGTCGAGGCGCTGTTGAACGGGCTCACGCCGGATGCCCGAGCGTTCGTTGGCGCGCCATTCACGACGCTGATTCCGCACGAAGCGGAGCGCTCGCGCGCACGCGAGCTGCTGCTGGCACACCGCGACCGGCTGCGGGACGAGTTCGAGAGCTACCGGCCCACGTCGCAGGCCTATTCGCCGCTCTCGTTCTTCTTCAACTTCTCGCACAATGTCGTGAAGGGCACGATCGTGGACGGACTGCTGCGTAGCGCGCCGTGGCCCGTGACCCTCACCGATCTCTTCACGTCGTTTCCGCATGACCCCGAAGTGTCGGCCGGCAAGACGGCCCTGGCGTCGGTGCTGATGGGCTACGCGCGGTCGAGCCCGCAGACGATTCGGGGGAAGCTCATGCCGGTGATTGTGTACGACCCGGCCACGGGACGGGAGTCGTTCGGCAATACACTTCGCAAGTTGATGGAGTAGCCGCGCGCGCGGCAGGAGGCTCACGATCACGGCGCGAACCCTGGCAGCGAGCCCGCCTTGACGCGGCTCAATCGCGCTCGTGCGTGGCGCCGACGTCGCCTTTACCAAGATCCTCGGCGCCCTCACGCGGTCTCGGCGCCCTACGGCACCAGCATCACCGTGCGCGACGGCATCGGTGACGTCGTCCTGCAGGAAACACCGAGCCAGCCGTAGCAGCCGGCTCGGGACCTGTAGGACGAATCTGCTCCGGACGCGCCTCAGTTTGCGGGCGTGAGGTCGAGAGCCTCGACGATCCTCGTGAACGGCAGCCCGGCCGACTCGTTGACATCGCGGACGGCGTCCGGGGTGGCGGCCTCGAACAGGCACATGCACCGCGCCTCGCCGGGGACAAACGTGCTTCGGAGGTAGCGCACGGGGGCGCCGCCACTGGTGGACTTCTGCGAACCTTCGATTGCCGCGCGCTGGGCGCCTGCCAGCTGTTCGGGCGTGATTCCAGGCAGATCCCGTTCGACCATGTAAACCATCGTCAGCCTCCTGAGCGCCGGCGGCATCGCCGACCGGCGTAGAATCGCTCGCGAGGCCGGCCGAAGTCCTTTGGCGGACGCTCAATTGTTCTCAAACGTCGTTCCCGCATTCACACGGGTGCGCCATGGCAGGCCTTCAGTTCCAGTTCGGCCCCTTTCTGCTCGATCTCGACGCCAGACGGGTCGAGAGGGACGGGGTACCGCTCGCGATGACCGCGAAGATGTTCGACACCCTGGCCGTGCTGGTGCGGCACTCGGATCGCATCGTCGAGAAGGACGAGCTGATGCAGCAGGTGTGGCCCGATACCGCGGTCGAGGAAGCGAATATCAGCCAGCAGGTCTTCCTGCTGCGCAAGCTGCTCGGCGAAGGCCGGCGGGACCACCGGTACATCGCGACGTTGCCCCGCCGCGGCTATCGATTCGTGGCGGACGTGCGTGAGGCGAACCTCCGCCTGGACCCGCGCGGCGCGCCGGCGTCCCTGGGGACGCGATCCAGCCACGGTCCGCTGTGGTTGACGCTGCGGCTCGACGAGGGGCTCCGGCTCGAGCTGGGGCCCTGCCCGCCGTTTGCCCTGTCGCCCGATGGCCGTGTGCTGACGTATGTCGCACGACGGGCCGGCAACATCAGTCTGCGCCTGCGCCGCCTCGACCGCCAGACATCGGACCACGTGCTGTGGGCCGGCGCCGCGTACTCGCCGTTCTTTTCCCCGGATGGCCGATGGGTGGGCTTCTTCGCGGACGGCTGGCTTCGGAAAGTCCTGAGCTCTGGCGGCGCCGCCCTGGAGGTCTGCCGGGCCGGCAGCGAGACCAGAGGGGCGTGGTGGAGCCTGCGCAACGAGATCGTGTTCGCGCCGACGCCGGCCTCTGGTCTCGCGGTCGTGTCGGCCGAGGGAGGCGAGCCACGGTCCGTGACGGCGCTCGACTACGAGCGGGGCGATCGCACACACCGGTGGCCACAGGTCATGGCCAACGGCGTCGATGTGCTGTTCACCGTGGCGCGTGCCGGGGCGGCGTCTTTTGACGAAGGCATCATCGCCATGGCCGCGATCGGGCGTGCAGGGCAGCGGGTCGTGCTGCGCGGTGGCACGTGCGCCAGACGCCTGCCCTCGGGGCACATCGTCTACATGCGCGGCGCGTCCCTGCTGGCGGTGCCAACCGACTCGGAGGGGCTGCCCGTGCCCGGCGCGGCCGTTCCCGTTCTGGACCGGGTGATGGCGGCTCCCACGGGGGCGGGCCATTTCTCTGTTTCGGACACCGGATGTCTGGTGTACCTCGCCGGAGAGTCGCGGCGCGTGCATCGCCGTCTGGTACGGCTCGATGCCGGCGGCCGCGTCAATCCGATGCCGATGGCCGGGCGCGCGATCGAGGAGCCTCGTCTGTCTCCCGATGGCCGTCGTCTGGCGCTCGGCATCCGTGCCGCGACCAACGACATCTGGGTCTTCGATCTCGAGCGCGGGACGCTCACCCGCGCGACCGCCGAGGCCGACAACTTCGCCCCCATCTGGACGCCGGATGGCAGCCGGCTCACGTTCAGCTCCAATCGAACGGGACCGTGCCAGATCTACTGGCGCGCGGCCGACGGCACTGGCCCGGATGAACGCCTCGTCGCCGGTGACTTCGACCTTGTGCCGGGCTCGTGGTCGTCGGACGGCGCGATCCTGCTCTTCACGGAGTACCACCCCGAGACCGGCGCTGATATCTGGATGTGCCGGCCGGGCACGGACGCACCGCCAACGCCTCTGCTCAAGTCACGGTTCGACGAATTCGGCCCGACGTTGTCGCCCGACAACCAGTGGATGGCCTACGCTGCCGACGAGTCCGGCCGGATGGACGTCTACGTGGCGTCGTTTCCAGATGCCTCGCGGAAGATCCAGGTCAGCGCGAGCGGCGGCGCTGAGCCCGTCTGGGCGCGCGATGGACGCTATTTGTACTATCGCCACGGCGCCAGCATCGTGAGCGTGGAGTTCGCCGCCGGCCTCCACCCCACGATCGGGCCGCCTCGCGTTGTCTGCGACGGCCCCTATCTGGTCGGCGCGGTCACCGGCCTTCCCAACTACGACGTCACCGCGGCGGGCGAACTGCTGCTGATTGCCCAGGAAGCGGAGCAGGCTCGTCCGGCCGAGTTGTCTGTGACGGTCAACTGGCTGACGGCGCTCGAACCGCACACGTGAGCGGATCGCCACGCCACGCACCGTGACTCTGACCCCACCGAACAGTTGCCGTCGCCACAGGCGCGTAGCGGCCGTGGCCGGCATCGGCGGCCTGCTCGCGACCGCCCTGGCCGCGACCGGGTGCGCCACGATCGCCAACGGCCGTCATCAAGATGTGCCGCGTGCCGACCAGCCCGTCGCCGACCGGCGCGTTGCTGGCGCGCGGCACGGCAGTCGCGAAGACCAGCGGTACCAGCGCGGCCAGCGGCGGGCGTCGGAATGAGCGCATGCGTCACAGGGTAGAACCGCACGTCGCGCGCACCCCGAAGGACGTTACAATCGGCCGCATGATCACGACGTATTCGCGCGCGATAACAGGTGTCGTAGGTGCGGTGGCCGTGTCTGCTGCTTGTGCAGGCGCCCCGCAGGCTCCAGCGGCACCGGCGACGGCCGCGGTCCGAGCGGCGCCGCCCGCCCAGACCCTTGACGTCGTGATTGCGAACGGGCGCGTGGTGGATGGCACCGGGGCCCCGTGGTTCCGTGCCGATGTTGGCATCACGGGCGACCGCATCACCGCGATCGGCAACCTGTCGGGCGCTCAGGCCGCGACGCGCATCGACGCGACGGGACAGGTGGTGGCGCCTGGGTTCATCGACCTGCTGGGGCAGTCGGAGTTCAACGTGCTCGTCGACTCGCGTGCCGCCAGCAAGATCACGCAGGGCATCACGACCGAGATCACGGGCGAGGGCGGGTCGATTGCACCGGTGAACGACCAGATGATGGCCGACCGAAAGACCAGCTACGACTTCTTCAAGATCACCCAGGACTGGCGCACGCTCGGCGAGTACTTTGCGCGACTGGCCACGTCGACCTCCGCCGTGAACATCGGGACGTTCGTGGGCTCCGGCGGCCTGCGCGACTACGTGGTGGGCAAGGCCGACCGCGTGGCCACGCCCGACGAGATCGCGAAGATGAAGACGCTCGTGGCGCAGGCCATGACCGACGGCGCGCTGGGCGTCAGCTCCTCCCTCCAGTATATCCCCAACCGCTTCTCGACCACCGACGAACTCGTGGAGCTGGCCAAGACCGCGGCCGAACACGGCGGCATCTACATCACGCACCAGCGCTCGGAAGGCAACAAGGTGTTCGAGTCGGTCGACGAGGTGATCACGATCGCCGAGCGCGCCAACATCCCGGCAGAGATCTGGCACCTGAAGACCGCCTACAAGGCCAACTGGGGCAAGATGGCCGAGGCCATCCGCAAGATAGAAG
>JANORI010000683.1:0-8028 GCA_031415235.1 Acidobacteriota bacterium
GGCCGAACGCATGCGACCACGACTCGCGGCCGCGTGCGTGTTCGCGCTCGTGGCGCTGGCGACAGCGAGCGCCGCCGTCGATCAGTGACCACCGAGTGTGGTGAGGTCGTCTCGCTCGACTGCGCCCTGACCAAAGGCGACGACGGCCGAGGCGAGGCGCACGGTGCGTGCGCGATGACCTGCGCGAAGCGCGGCGACCCCATGGGGGTCATGACCGCCGACGGAGATCTTCCTCGTGGTCGGCGACTACACCGACCACCACAACGCGAGCCCTTCCACGCCTGGACGCTTCCCCATCTGCTGAATTGTGTCCATAATTCTGGACGCAATATTATGTCCATAATTCTTGACATCGATCACCGCTCCGTGTCAAGATTTCTTGACATAGAGAGCGTGTACCGATGTCCTTCCGTGAAAAAAGCGCCTGGATTTCGCTGCTGTCTATCCTGGGCGTATTCATCCCGTTCTTCTGGAACTCCTACCGTCAGTTCAGCGGACAGGTCGACGGGCCGGCGGCTGTGAGCACCGCCGTGTGGCTGCTCGTGGCCTTCGTGGTGCTCGAGATCGTGCTGCACGCCGCCATTGCGTTGCAGGCGCCCAACGACGCCCGGTCGCCGCGCGACGAACGGGAGCGTCTGATCGAGATGCGGGCCACGGCGTCGCTTTCCAGGTGCTGGTGACCGGTGCCCTGGCGGGCGTGGCCACGATTCACCTGACGCACAGCGCCTGGGCAATCCAGCAGGTAGTGCTCTTTGCCATCGTGCTGGCCGAACTCGTGAAGTTCGGCGGCCAGATCGTCTTGTTCCGGCGAGACGCCTGACATGGCGTGCGCCATCCGCAACCACATCCGCGACCTGCGCGCGGCGCGCGGCGACATGACGCAGCAGGCGCTGGCCGACCGCATCGGCGTGACCCGGCAAACCGTGAACGCCATCGAACTCGGCAAGTACTCGCCGTCGCTCGACGTGGCGTTTCGCATCGCGGCGGTGTTCGGCGTGCCCATCGACGACGTCTTCACATTCGACCCAGAGGTGTAACCCGTGATGGATTTGTTCCGCTACGACTTCGGCTACGAGTGGCCATGGACGCTCGGCCACCTGATGGGCGCGGCCGTCTTCGCACTCGCCGCGTACGCGGCGTGGCGAGTCTCGCGCCGGCGCCTGGCGCTGGTGTGTGGCGCACTGGTCGTCTGGGCGCTCGCCGGTGCCGCGATCGTGAACCTCGTGCTCGGATTCAGTCTGCCCATTGCGCTGCCCACCGCGCGCTTCCTGGAATCCGGCAGCGGACATGTGCTGGATGCGGGCGCCGGGTCCGGACGCTCCAGTGTGATGGTGCTACTGGCCCGTCCCGCGTCGACGGTCACCGCCCTCGACATCTTCGGCAGCGAATACGGGATCGGGGGCAACTCGCCCGACCGCCTGCGGGCCAACGCGCGCGCGGCCGGCGCCGAGGCGCGGGTCGACGTGCAGGTGGGCGACATGCGGGCCATGCCGTTTCCGTCGGCGTCGTTTGACGGCGCGGTCAGCGCATTTGCCATCGATCACCTGCGTCAGGCCGACGTCGAGCGCACCTTCGCCGAGATGGCGCGCGTCGTGAAACCTGGCGGCGACTTCCTGTTGCTCGTGATCAATCAGGACGCATGGATCCGCACCGCCCTGCCATTCCTGGTGCATCACGGTTACTTCGGGGGCCGAGCCAACGCCGACCGCTGGCGCGCGCAGCTTGCGGCCGCAGGATTTGACGTGGTCGAGCAAGGTACGCAGCCGGGCACGCTGTACTACTTGGCGCGCAGGCCGCTGCTGCGTGCCGTTTGGCAGCACACGAGTCGGAGACCGCGCGGCTAGCCGACGAGTCGAAAGATCCGCACACCAGGAATGGCTGGCACTTCGGCCACCCGGACAGTCGTAAGGCTGCCGTCGAACAGCCGCCCCAAGTCCGGCTGCACGAAACCGGCGGCGGCCGTGAGCACGAGGTGAGTGACGCCGACTTGGTGACAGTCGTCGAGGAAGCGGTCGAGACTCGACGTTGAGGGTTCTGGATATGACTCCAAGTAGCCGAACGTGTCTAGACTCGGCCACCCGCCGATGGATCGCGGGTGGTACGTGGCGACCTGCCAGCCCCGCGAGTGCACAAGGTAGAAGTCATTGTCCGTGAACACTTGGGCGCCGATGCGCACGTGCTCTTCGCGAAGCCGCGACTCGATGGCCATCGACACTAGCGCACGGGCGCGGGTATCGGCAACGAAGGTCTGCGCCTGAGGCAGCCATACGAGCCCAGCGTAGATGGTGGTCACGGTCACGAGCGCCCCTGACGCAAATCGGCGGCGACCGACTGCTGCGATTCGGCGCACTCCATCCACCGCGGCAAGCGAAGATGCCATCAGGATCAACGGCACGACGGCTGCAACGCCACGCGGGCTCGCGCCGAGATTCACGATCGGGACGAACACCGCACTGCACATCGCGACGAAGAACGCGAACCGCCGCGACCGTCCTTTGGACACAGCGACCGCAACGACGAGGGGCAGCGCTAGCCACAGATGAGGGGCGCTGAAGGCAAGGTAGTTCCGGCGGAACGCCGCAGGGTCGCGTGCAATTGCCTCACCGACCGACGTGGGCAGATTGGCGGCGTCCAGATGAAACCAATTCACCGACGCGACGAGCCCCTTGTAGAGATTGAAGGCTTGCGCTCGTTGCACCGATGCGAGGTCGCCCGCGGCTAGCCCAAGCGCAAGAAGACCAAGTCCGGCCAGCGCCATCGGCGCCGCGCCCGCGATCACCGAGCGGCGTGCTGGACGGCCACCAACGGCCAGCGCGGCGGCCAGCGCCCCGGCGCCGAAGACGAAGCCGTGATACCGGACCCATCCCGCTGCCGCCAGCAGCACGCCGCCGCCGATCGCGAGCCATGGGCGGTTCGGCTCGCCAGACACAGCGTGAAACAGCGCGAGCGCGCCCGCCACCGCCAGCGTGACCAACAGCGCGTCCGCTCCGGTCGTGAGCGCCTGGGTCAACACGACGGGATGCGTCGCCACGAGCGCCATCGCCGCAATCGCGGCCCCCTGGCCGGAGAGCCGCCTCGTGCTACCCCACACCACCAGCAGAAGGGCCAAGCCGCTGGCCAGATTCAGATAGAACGCACTTTCAACCAACCGTCCACCAGGCAGCAGGTACAGGAGGGTGGGATAGCCCGGCGGAAAGAACCCATTCCACTGGGCTTTGGCGCTCCATGCCCAGTTGTTGGCGGCAAATGCGTTACCCCAAAAATCGTCGAGCGGCGCAAAATAGCCGACCGAGGCTCCATGGGCAACGCCCAGGTAGAGCACCACCACAGAAATCAAGGCGGCCCCGGTCGCGTTTACGAGGATCATCCCCGTTCGACATTAGCACTGCGGCAGGACAGTCGCACCTCCGGTGTCCACTGAGGGTCGGACAGCACGGCGCGCGATCGACGCCTGCGGGCAAGGCATTCGATACCTCGCCCGGTGCGGTGCCGCCAACCCTAGCTGCTGAATCGCGCTACTCCCGAGGCCAAGTCACGGCCGCGAGCCTCAACGGGGCTCAATGTATCATCTGGACCAGTGCTCGCCGCCTGCATCGTCCTCTGGCTGGGGCTCCTCATCACACTTCCGCCGCGGCCGTCGGCCTGGGTCGTCGTGGCATCGGGCCTGCCGCTCCTGTTGCTCGCCTCGTGGCGTCGCGCGCGACGCCAGACGCGCTCGTGGCGCGACTCGGTGCGCGAGACGGCTGACCTCCACCTGCTCGGGCTCGTGCTGCTCTACGCCGTGGGCGTGCTCGTGGCCGACACGCACGGCATCACCACCGACGGCGTGACCTATTTCGCGCAGTTGCGCAGCGTCGTAGTGGACGGCGATCTCGACGTGACCACCGAGTTCGCGCACTTGGGGCAACCCGCGCGCCCGAACCACGTGGTGCCCATTGGGCCAACGCTGGTCTGGACGCCACTCTATCTGCTGGTCACATGCGTGGACGCGATCGGCCGTGGCGTGGGCGCCTGGACCGCGCCAGCCGATCCCACCACGCAGGGCCTCGGCCTGGCGTACGTGCGCGCCGTGTTGCTGTCGTCGTTTGCCGTCGGCGCCGCCGGGCTATGGGCGCTGCTGCTGCACCTGCGCACGCGGTTCGCGCACGGCGTGGCCGTGACCACGGTCGTGCTGCTCTTCGGTGCCACGCCGCTCTTCTGGTACATGGTCTACGAGCCGTCGATGACGCACGCGGCGTCGTTCGGGTTCGCGGCGCTCTTTGCCGTGGCGAGTGCGCACTGGGTGCCGACCGGTGCCACGCGCGCGCAGAGCCTGATGCTGGGCACGCTCCTCGGCCTGGCCTTTGCCGCGCGTTCGCAGGAGGTGCTCTTCGCGCTGCTGCCCGCGCTGCTCGTGTTCGGCGCGGCAGCGCCGTGGCCCGATCGCGTCACGCGCGCGCTGCACCTGGCGGGATGGGCTTTTCTTGGCGCCCTGCCGTGGCTGCTGTTGCAGGCGCTGCACAGCTACGTGCTCTTCACGCGCTACGACTACAACCTGGTCGGCCAGGGCGGCTACTTCGATCCGTGGCAGTCGCGCTGGCTCGACACGCTGTTCTCGTCGTGGCACGGCTTCTTCTCGTGGACGCCGATCGCGTATGTGGCGGCCCTGGGCACCATCGCCTACCTGCGGCGCGAGTGGCGCTGGGCCACGGCCGGCCTCGTCGTGCTCGTCCTGACGGCCTGGGTCAACGGCGCCACGCAGGACTGGGCGGCCGGTTGGTCGTTTGGCGGACGCCGTTTCTCGAGCGTGCTGGTCTTGCTCGCGCCCGGCCTGGCACTCGTGCTCGAAAGCCTGGTGCGGCGGCCGCTCCTGGCCCTGGCGCCGCTCGTCGTGGCGGCGCTGTGGTGGAACCATCTGCTGATGGTGCAATACACCTCTGGCCTGCTGCCGAAGGACGAACCGGTGAGCTTCGGGCGCCTCGTGCGCCAGCAGGCCGACGTGTACACGCGGGCGCCGTTTGCCTATCCGTTCGCGTTCCCAGCCAACGCGTGGTTTGCGTGGCGCGAGGGTCTGCCGGTGGACACCTACGACCTGCTCTCGCCCGAGGTGCCGCGTGCGTCGTTCGAGATGCGGTTCGACCGTACCGGCGAGAAGTACCTGCTCGAGGGCTGGGAGGCACCGAGCGGCGACGAATGGGGCTCGGCGTGGTGGCTTGGCCGCGCGACGGCGACGCTGGCCGTGCCCCTGGCCGCGCATCCCGGCGTCGTGGAGATCGCGATCACCACGCGCACGCGGCTCGACGATCCGCCGGTGCAGGCGGCCCTGGCCCTCGACGTGAACGGCACGCAGGTGGGCCAGTTCACCGCGGGCGTGCCGGCGCCGTCGACCGCCACCATCACCGTGCCGGCAGACCTGGCCGCCCGACTGTTCCGCGCCGGGTTCAACCGCATCGCCGTCCGCAGCCTGGGTGTGGCGCGCCTGGACCCCACCGACACGCGCCTGCCCGGTGCGCTCGCGCGGCGTCCGAACACGGTGTGGCCCGTGGCCGTGTACGACCTGCGCGTGGCCTCGCAGCGGTAGCCCGCGGCGCCGGGGCGCGACGTTCTATGATGGGCGCATGCTGCCTCGCGTCGTACCCGCCCTCGCACTCGTCACTGTCGGCCTGACCACCGTTGCGCTCTCGTTGGTCGAGGCGCAGGCGCCCGTCGGCATCCGCGTCGTACCGGTGAGCGCGCCCGAGGCGCGGCGTCCCGCCGAGGCGTCTGTGGCCATCAACCCGACCAATGCCGATCACGTCATCAGCACGTTCATCCAGTCGAGCGAACCGGGCAAGCAGCCACGGTCGAGCAACTGGGGCTACGTCTCGACCGACGGCGGCCTCACGTGGACGGGCACGCCGGCGGCCAACCCCGAGGGGCGCGTGCAGGGCGACGACGTCGTCGTCTTCGACCGCGCCGGCACCGCCTTCCACACCTACATCGCGTTTGACGGCATTCGCGTGGAACGGCCCGAGCGCGCGTTCTCTGGCATCCACGTGCGGCGCACGCAGGACGGCGTGACCTGGCAGCCCGCCGTGCCCGTCGTGGATCATGTGAACACCGCCATCCCGATGGAAGACAAACCGTGGATGACGGCCGACCGCGCGGTGAACTCCCCGCACCGCGGCAACCTGTACGTGGCGTGGACGCGTTTTGACGTCTACGGTAGCGCCGATCCGCTGCACCGCACGCATATCTGGTTTGCGCGCTCGAAAGACGGCGGGCGTTCGTTCCAACCGCCCATCCGCATCGCGGACGACAGCGGCGGCGCGAAAGACGACGACGACACCGTGGAAGGCGCGGTCCCGGCCGTAGGTCCCGGTGGCGAGGTCTACGTGGCGTGGTCGGGTCCAAAGGGCCTGGTCTTCGATTCGTCGACCGACGGCGGCTGGACGTTCGGTACCGATCGCGTGCTCACGCCGCTGGCGGGCGGATGGAACATTCCCGTGCCCGGCGTCGAGCGCCACAATGGCATGCCGGTGACCGCCACGGACCTCAGCAGCGGCCCCAACAAGGGCAGCGTCTATGTGAACTTCATCGACGAGCGCAACGGCGACACCGACGTGTTCCTGCTGGCGTCGCGCGACGGCGGCAAGACGTGGGCGGCGCCCGTGCGCGTCAACGACGACCCCAAGGGCGCGGCGCAGCTGTTCACCTGGCTCGCCGTGGATCCCAGCGACGGCGCCCTCAACGTGATCTTCCACGACCGGCGCGGGCTCACGGGCACGATGACCGGACTCACGCTGGCGCGCAGCATCGACGGCGGCCGCACGTTCGTGAACCACAAGCTGCCCGTGGAGCCCTTCGACTGCTGCGCACGCTCGTCGTTCCTCGGGGACTACAACGGCGTCGATGCCGTGAACGGTCGTGTGGTCGCGGTGTTCCCGGTGCTGACCGCCGCGGGCCAGCAGCGCATCATGGCGGCGACGATGCGCTTCCAGCCAGGCACGCAGACGCTGCAGTAGAACGACCTGGCGTCTGGACGGCCGGACGCGATCTCAGTCATACTGGCAGTATGACCACGACCTCGAAGCTGGCCATCAGCCTGCCGCGCCCGCTTGCCGAGCGCACCCGCCGAGCCGTGCGCAAGGGCGGTGCCGCCAGTGTCAGCGCCTATGTGGCCGCGGCGCTCGAAGAGAAGACCAAGATGGACGACCTGGCTGCGCTCTTCGACGAGCTGCTCGGGGCATCTGGCGGGCCCTTGACGGCGCGGGAACGCGCCGCCGCCGACGTGGCCCTGGGCGTCCGGCCGAAGCGGAGTGCCCGCTGACATGCCAGGACTGACCCTCGACGCGGGTGCGCTCATCGCGTTCGAACGCAACGACCGCCAGGTCGTCGGCCTTCTGGCGCAGGCGCTGGCGCACGGCCTGACCATCACGGTGCCGGCTGGCGTCGTTGGCCAAGTCTGGCGTGACGGCCGTCGCCAGGCGAGGCTGGCACGTCTGCTCGGCGCGCCAGACGTGGTGGTCGAACCGCTGGATGACGAGCGGGCTCGTGAAGCCGGTCAGCTGTGCGGCGTGCGGGGCACGACCGACGTCATCGACGCGTCGGTCGTCCTGGCGGCCCGCCGGCGCGGGGATCGCATTGCGTCGAGCGACGAGGTCGACCTCGTGCGCCTCGACCCTACCGCTCGCATCATCCGCGTATGACGATGGCGGCCGCGCTATAGTGCTCGCGTCCCTGGAGGTCTCTCATGCGTCTGTCCGTGCTCGCCGTCACCCTCGCCGTCTTCACCTCGACCGCGCCATCGGCCTTCGCGCAGGCGCCGGCTCCTACGCCCACCGATCGCACGAAGGCCACGGTGTTCAAGGTCGAGGATCTCGCCGCCGCACTGGCGAAGCTGCCGGGCGATCGCCCCTCGTCGGCCGTGCGCGTCTTCACGCTGGCGCCCTACAACGTGAACGTCGAACGGCGGCTGCCGCGGCCACAGGGCGCCTCGCTGCACGAGGCCCAGGGCGAGCTCTTCTACGTGATCGAGGGATCGGCCACGCTGCTCACCGGCGGCACGCT
>JANORI010000684.1:0-20512 GCA_031415235.1 Acidobacteriota bacterium
TGATCCTGCGCGAGAACGGCCTGGTGCATCGCTCGGGCGATACCGACACCGACGAGCCCGGGCAGTGGCACTGGACGAGCGAGAGCTATCCGGCCGATGCCGTGAGCCTGCGCTCGATCACGTCGGACAACTTCGTGATCGTCGACATCGGCGCCGGCGCCAAGGTGATCGGCGAAACCGACTACACGAGCGGACCGACCACCCTGCACCCCAAGGCGATCTACATCGTGGAGGGCCGCCTCTACCAGGTGGAGACGCTCGACTACGACCACCGCAAGGCGTTCGTGCGCGACGTGGACTGCGACTACTACACGACCGCGATCTCGTACTCGAAGGTCACGGTGCTCGACACCGCGGAGGGCGCGGGCCAGGTGGCCACGCACGGCGACGTGCACGTGTCGTCGCGCGTCGTGGGCTTCAAGAAGATCAAGTTCTACACGAACGAAAACGTGGGCTCCGGGGAACTCGACCTGCCCGAGCAGCAGATGCATACGACCGCCTACTGGCTGTCGGTGCCGCGCGCCACGATGCAGGCGTTGCCGTGGTCGAAGGACGACAGACGCGACGGCGTGGTGGGTCTGGGCTTCGCGATGAAGCACGTGGCCACGCTGCTGCTCATGTGCGACGTGCGCGACGTGGGCCTGGCGTTCGGGCAGGGCGACGACGCAGACGGCGAGACGAAGCCCGTTGGCGGACGCACGGCGATTCCCGAAAGCCTCGGCGACGAGCCGCGCATCTTCCTCTATGACGCGTTTCCGGGTGGCATCGGCTTCTCGGCGCCGCTCCACGGCATGCACACCGATCTGCTGGGCCGCACGCGCGAGCTGATCGCCGGGTGCGAGTGCGACCACGGGTGTCCCACGTGTGTGGGACCAATTGGCGAAACGGGTCCGCGCGCCAAGACGGTGGCGCTGGCGCTGCTGCAGGCTCTGAGCGCGGCACAATTGTCCGCAGGGGATGGGCCCGCCCTCGCCGACGGGTCGGGAGGCCGGCCCGCCTTCGCCAAGGCTTCGGCGGACGAGTCGGCGGGTGAGTCAGCCGCTCACGCGGCCGACTCAGACGTGCCCTTCTGATGGCGATGCGTCCGTCGCTGGCCGAACGTCTGCGGGCCGTCGTCGGCGGCTCGGCCGTGCCGCGGGTGGACGTGGATGCCGGCCAGCTGCCGCCCGCGTTCGGAGACGCCTCGCACGGTCTGGTCGCGCGTGCCCCAGCGCCCGATCGCGGCGCGCGCGTGCGTCAGGCGGCGCACACGCTCGGCGGTGTCGTGGTCGAGCGCGCCGAGGGCCTGTGCATCGTCGTCGATCGCCACTACCCGGCCGATGCGCGTCACGGACGGCACCGAGTCGGCGACGTGGTCGACACGCTGCGCCAGTCCGTGGAAGGCCTGGGGATGTTGCGCCGGGCCTGGCCCGCTGCGCGCACCGGCGCAGTCGCCTCACTGCCGCTGCTGGGGCCGGCCGAAATCGATGGCCTGTGCGTGATCGACCTCGAGACCACGGGACTCGCTGGCGGCGCCGGCACGCAGGCCTTCCTGGTCGGTTGCGCGCGGATCGACGGCGACGGCGTGTTCGTGCGCCAGTTCCTGTCGCCGGGCTTCGAGCACGAGCGCGCGCAACTGGCCACGGTGGCCGAGTGGATGCGCGACCGCTCGCACCTCATCACGTTCAACGGCCGCACCTTCGACCTGCCGCTGCTCGAGATGCGTTTCAGCTTCAATCGCCTGGCCTGGCCGTGGGGCCACCTGCCGCATCTCGACGCGCTGCATCCGGCGCGTCGCTTCTGGCGCGATCGGGCCGAGGTGCTGGGGCCTGACCCCGACGAGTCGAGCTGCTCGCTCGGCGTGCTGGAGAAGCGCCTGTCGGGCGTGCACCGCGTGGGCGATGTGCCCGGCTTCGAGATTCCAGCGCGGTTCTTCCAGTTCGCGCGCGACGGGCGGGCCGAGCCGCTCGAGGCGGTGCTCGAGCACAACCGGCTCGATCTGCTGTCCACGCTGCTGGTGTGTGCGCGTGCCGCCACGTTCGTGGTGCGCGGGCCGAGCGCCACCGACGCAGGCTACGAGTGCCTCGGTCTCGGTCGCCTCTACGAGCGTCTGGCCAGTCAACCCGAAGCCGAAGCGTGCTACGAACGCGCCGCGGAGCACGGCGCGCGCGTGTCCGATGCACGTCTTCGAGCAGAATCACTGCGTCGCCTGGCGGTGTGCCTGCGCCGCGCGGGCCGGCTCGACGCGGCCGCCGAGGCGTGGCGCGGAGTGCTCGCCACGCGCGGGGTGTCGGCCATGGTGCGCCGCGAGGCCCGCGAGGCCTTGGCCATCTTTCAGGAACACCGGGCGCGGGACTTCGGCGCCGCCCGAACGCTCGTTCTGGACGTCTTGGCCGAGCCACTCGCCGACCGGCATCGCGCCAATGCGCAGCGTCGCCTGGCGAGGCTCGATCGCAAGCTCCACCAGTCAGCGCCCGGACAGCTCATGGCCCATCTCGACGACGAATCCGCCCCATAGACCCAGGACCCTTCCCTGGCGCTGTTTCTGTTGTAAAGTTCCACCGTCTGGACTGGACGCCCGTCGATACCGCGTCGATGTCGGCCTCGGTCGCATCGCTGTTCCTGGAGGAACTTTGACTATGAACGTTCTGGCTCGTTTGGTAACCGTTGTCGTTCTTGGGCTGGCGCTCGGCCTGCCGGGTTGGGCCGAGGCGCAGCAAACCGGCACACTGGCTGGAGTGGTTCGAGACGCGCAGGCGGGCGTGCTGCCCGGCGTGACGATCAGCGTGTCGGGTCCGGCCCTGATCGGCGGCGCCCGCACCACGGTGACGGGAGAGGCTGGCAGCTACACGTTTCAGCTGCCTCCCGGCACCTACGACGTGAACTACGAGCTGACCGGCTTCGGCACACTCAAGCGCGAAGGGATCGTCGTGCAGGTCGCCCGGACGGCCCGCGTCGATATCGAACTCGGCGTCGGCACGCTGCAGGAGACCGTGACGGTCAGCGGCGCCTCGCCGGTCGTCGACGTGTCGTCCACCGTCACTCAGACCAACATCACCAAGGACCTCTTCGACGCGATTCCGTCCGGGCGCAATCCCTGGGTGATGGCTGGTCTCGTGCCCGGTGTGGTCACAGGCCGCCTCGACGTGGGCGGCACCGAGGGCATGCAGCAGTACAACATCGAGGCCTACGGCTCGGCCGACAGCCAGAAGTCGTTCTCGATCGACGGCCTGAAGACCAACTGGGCCGGCGGCAGCGGCGGCTTCACGATGATGTACTACGGCTTCGAGATGTACGAGGAATACAACATGCAGACCGCGTCGGGCACGGCCGAGAGCGACGTCTCTGGTGTGTTCATGAACATGGTCACCAAGTCGGGCGGCAACCGCTTTGCGAGCGAACACAACATCTACTTCATGAACGACGCCCTGCAGGGCACCAACCTCACCGATAGCCTGCGCAGCCGCCTCGGTCTGCAGCCGGGGCAGACCAGCGGCGCGGCTGGCAACCCGATCGAGATCAGCTACGACTGGAGCTCCACACTCGGCGGCCCGATCAAGCGCGACAAGGTGTGGTTCTTCGGCGCGTCGCGCTGGTGGCGCCTCGACCAGGCGCAGATCGGCGCCCTCAACCCCGACGGGTCCCAGGCCATCGACGACAACCGCATCCGCAACATCGTGGGCAAGGTCACCTGGCAGACGGCGCAGTCGATTCGCACCTCGCTCGTCTTCAACCGCAACCTCAAGGACCGCTTCCATCGCCGCGACTCGCCCTACCTGTTCGTGCCCGACAAGGCGACGACCCTGCAGGATCAGCCGGCGCAGAACTACGCGGTGAACTACAACCAGGTGCTGGGCCGCCGGTTCGTCGTCGACGCGCGCTTCGGCCGCATGTGGGGCACGACGCCGTCGCGCTACCAGGCCGAGGTGCAGCCGACCGACATCGCGCTCCGGGACATCTCGCGCTTCACGATCGAAAACGCGGCGATCCAGCAGTCGCTCAACCCGAACGAGCGCTACCAGGGCAACCTCACGAGCAGCTACTTCCTCGACGCCGGCAGGGGCGGTTCCCACGACATCAAGGGCGGATTCCAGTTTTCCCGTGAACGCATGGAACTCGATCAGACCCGCAACGGCGACTACTTCCTCGACTTCAACAACGGCGTGCCCTTCCAGGCCCAGCTGGCGAACACGCCGATCACGTCCGACCACCGGCTGTCGACCTACGGGGTCTTCGTGCAGGATCGCTGGACGATTGGCCGCGCCACCTTCAACCTCGGCCTTCGCGTGGACGGTGTGTCGGCGTACTTGCCAGCCCAGACGAGTGAAGCGGGCGCGTTCGTCAGCGCCCGGACCTTCCCGAAGACCGATGTGTTCGACTTCGGGCCGAACATCCAGCCGCGCATCGGTGTGACCTACGACCTCTTCGGCAACGGCAAGACCGCCGTCAAGGCCTACTACGGCCGGTTCTACAATCAGTTCGGCTCGGAGATCGCGCAGGCGGCCAACCCGAATGCGCTGGTCAACCAGGCCGTGGCGTGGACGGACCGCAACGGCAATCGCGCGCTCGACACCGGTGAACTCGGGACGTTCACCGGCTTCCCGCGCGGGTTGTTCCCCTCGGTCGATGGCGGCGCGACCCGTCCCTACAGCGAAGAGATGAACGCGGGTGTCGAACAGCAGCTCGCCAACAACTTCGCCGTCGGCGTGAGCTACCACCGCCGCCAGCACCGCGACGGACTCGGCGTGCTCGACCGCGCGCGCACGCCTGCCACCTATGACCCGACCATCCGCACCTTCACCGACCCGGTGAGCGGGCAGCTGCAGAACATCACGATCTTCAACCTGAATTCCGCGTTCATCACGGCGCGTGATCGCTACATCAGCAACGTCGACCAGCTGCAGAGCAACTACAACGGCGTGACCTTCGAAGTGCAGAAGCGCATGTCGAACCGCTGGCAGATGCTCGCTGGGCTCAGCCTGCAGAAGCACGTCGGCTTCGACCACGGCGGCACGTTCACAGGCCTCGACTTCAGCAACCCGAACGTGTCGGTCAACCGCGCTGACTCGCGCGTCTTCACCGACCTGCCGTGGATCTTCAATCTGTCGGGCAGCTACCAGCTGCCGTACGGGCTGATGGCGTCGGGCAAGTACACGGCGCGCGCCGGTGACCCGCTCAACCGGACTGCGAACTTCGGTGGGCTCACGGCCTCACAGGCGAGCGAAACGGTGCGTCTCGTGCCGCGCGGTACCGACCGCACGGAAGACGTCACGAAGTTTCTCGACGTTCGTCTCGCGCGCCGCTTCCGTATCGGTGCCTCGTCCCTCGAAGGGTCGGTCGACATGTTCAACATGTTGAACGCGAATCACGTGCTCCTACAGAACGAGAACATCGGCGCGACCTGGGCGCGTCCCACGCGTATCCTGGCGCCGCGCATCATCCGCTTCGGCCTGACGGCGCGGTTCTAGCTCCCGCGCGGACGACGTCCGCGACGGCCACGATCGCTGAAGGGCGGCCCATGGGCCGCCCTTCAGCGTTTTTTGCGGTCCAACCTGCCGTAGGAGTCCTGATTTCGTTCGCTCCGCACCCCAATTTCACAGCAACGAATCGTTTGTTCTCACAGAAGAGTTCTGACGTCAGCGTCGCACGGAATTTTCGCCCGTACGAAGTCACACGGAGGGCGGTTTCTGCCTGCCTCGCCGACGCCATCGGGCTTCGGTGGGCGAAGGCGGGGGCCGCCCCTTGCATGTACGGCTGTGGCGTGAACTCGGACGTTGTGCGGCCGACATGCGGATGAGGCAGAATGCGCGGCATGCGAAGAGGACGCGTGCTGGCGGCGGTGGCGGCGGCGGGCATCGGCGCGGCGCTGTGGGGAGCGGTGCCAGCGGCTCAGCCGGCGCCCGACCGGGCCGAGTGGCGGTGGTACAAGGGCCAGACGCACGCCCACACGCTCGAGAGCGACGGCGACAGCACGCCGGAAGAGGTGACGCGCTGGTATCACGAGCGCGACTATCAGTTCCTGGTGCTGAGCGATCACAACGTGCTGACCGCGGTGGACGGGCTGTCGCGGCAGTTCGGGGCACCGGAGTCGTTCCTGCTCGTGCCCGGGGAAGAGGTCACCGACCGCGTGGGCGAGAAACCCCTGCACGTGAACGGCCTGAACGTGACGCGGCTGGTGCTGCCGCAGGGCGGGGATACCGTGGCGCTCGCCTTGCAGCGCGACGTCGACGCCATCCGCGCGGCCGGCGGTGTGCCGCACATCAACCATCCGAATTTCGGGTGGGCCATCGCGCCGTCGGACCTGGCGGTGCTTGAACGCTACCGTCTGCTCGAGATCTACAGCGGTCATCCACTCGTGAACAACCTTGGGGGCGACGACGCGCCAGGCATGGAAGAAGTGTGGGACCGCCTGCTGACCGCCGGGAAGCGCGTCTACGGACTTGCCGTCGACGACGCGCACTACTTCAAGCGGCCGTGGGATCCCCTGGCGCCGCAGCCGGGCAAGGGCTGGGTGGTGGTGCGCGCGCCACGGCTCGAGGCGGCTGCGCTCATGACGTCACTGGAGAATGGCGACTTCTATGCCTCCACCGGCGTGTCGCTGCAGTCGTATACCGCCAGCACCTCGTCGATCGCGGTGCAAGTGCGCGCGGCCGGCACCACGCGCTACCGGCTGCAGCTCGTGAGTGAAGGGGCGGTCGTGGCCACGGTGGACGGTCTGTCGGCCACGTTCGCCCTGGCAGGGAGGAGCGGCTACGCTCGGGTCGTCGTGCGCGATTCCAACGGCGCGCAGGCGTGGGCACAGCCGGTGTTCCTGCCGTAAGCGCACGACGGCGACTGCACCGAGGCCGGTCACGCTACACTGGCATCATGCAGCTACGGACGGCTCGCCTCTGTTTGGACTGCGAGGAAGTGCACGACGAGTACCGGTGCCCGGTCTGCGCGTCGGACCACTTCACCTACGTAAGCCGGTGGGTGCCATCGCCCGAACACCTTGCCCGCCCGCGTCCTGCGCCCGCGCCGCCGCCCGAGGCCGAGGCGTACCGGCAGATTGTGCGGGGCACACCACCGCCGCGCCCGGGCCGGTTCCTGAGAGCGTTGGTGGGGTTGGGAGCCGCGGGTCTTGGTGCGGCGGGCGTGGCGGGCCTCTTCCTCGGCGCGCGCCGCGCACGAGGCGGCGACGCCGGGACGAAGCAGGGCGACTAGCGGCCGACGCCGCTAGCTGGTCTTGGCCTTGGCGTCCTTCTTGGCCTTGGTGGCGGCCTTGAGGGCATCGACGGTCTGCGCACCGAACTTCTTGTTGAAGCGGGTGATACGGCCTTCGGTGTCGAGCAGCTTCTGGCGGCCTGTGAAGAACGGGTGGCACTGGCTGCAGACGTCCAGGTGCACGTCCTTGACCGTGGAGCGGGTCGGCCAGGTGGCGCCACAGGCGCAGCGCGCGGTGACGTCGTAGTATTCGGGATGAATGCCAGGCTTCATGAGTGGGGTCCTTTCGCCGGATCCGGGCCTCAAGGCGGCCTGAGCTGCCTTGGCCACTTACCGGCCAGTACTACAACCTGACGAGTATACCATCGGCCTTCGGCTAGGCCCACCCATGCCCATATCCCGTCGCTCGGCGTTACGGACGTTGGCCCGAAGCATGCCTGGCCTGCTGGCCGGCCCCGGTCAAGACCCGCTGGTGGTCGGCGTGTGCGACGGCCGCGACCTCGAGGGATTCACCTCGTATTGCTTCACGCCGACAGGCGCGGCGCAACGCACCGTCTACGTCGCCGATGGGCACGGTCCCCCGGTGATCCTGCTCCACGAACTACCCGGCCTGGTCGACGCGGACCTGGATGCGGCCCTGCGCCTTTCGAGGGAGGGATTCACGGTGCTGGTGCCGCTCCTCTTCGGCACCCCCGGCGGAAAAGGGCACACCGCGCGCTACGCCCGGCAGGTGTGCGGCGACGATCAGTTCCGCTGTGGCCAGGGGGCCCAGACCAGCCCCCACGTGGCGTGGCTCGCGCAGATGGCCCGTGAGGCCAGACGGTTGTGGCCGGCCGGTCGTGGTGCGGTGTCGTCGGCATGTGCTTGACCGGAATGTTCCCCCTGGCGATGTTGCGGGAGCCGTGTGTCGTGGCTCCGGTGCTGCTCCAGCCGACGTTGCCGTTCCGAGCATGGAATCCGCGGGGCTGGTTCACCGACAAGCGCGCGCTCGGCATCAACCCGGAGGATCTGAAGCATGCCGTGGGCCGCACCGACGTGGCGGTCCTGGGCATCCGCTATACCGATGACTGGCGTTGTCATCCGCAGCGTTTCGAACGGCTCGCCGACGACTTCGATCGGCGGTTCTTCCGGCTGGATCTGAACGGCGGCGGCCATTCCACCATAGGCAGCAGTTTCTGCCCGCAGGCATTCGCGGAGGTCTGCCGATTCCTGCACCATGCGCTGCGCGCGGTCGACGATCCGCGCCACGCGTCGTTCCCCCTGTCGTCGCGGCCAGGGTCGCGCACGGCCAACGTGGTCGCGTGCGGCTGGCATCATCGGGACGGCCCGTGAGCCGCCTACGGCCAGGCTCAGCGGGTCACACGGCGAAGGTCGAGCCGGACGCCGAAAAAGAGGTCCCAGTCGGCGCGCGTCGTCCACTCGCTGGGCGATGACAGCGGCCAGGCCGTGGGCACCACGGTGACGGTGATCCAGAAGGGATGGCCGCGATACGGCGGCATCTCGAGACCCACGCCGAATTGCGCGCGGTCCAACGCCCCCGCCGCCACGCGTCGCACGCCCAGATCGAAGTAGCCGCGAGTGGCGCTCCGCCGCGCCAACACCGAGGTATCCCACACGGCGTCGCCATCGTGGCGGCGCACCGTGGCGCCAACGGCCAGCCCCCATTTGCCGAGCAGTTCGAGCGCCTCGATGCCGACATCGGCAAACGCGTATCCGCCCGACAGCCAGACTTGGGGCGTCGGCGTCCACGGGCCCTTGGGGGGATCGACCGTGAGCGGGTTCACCGTGCAGATCCTGGTGGGGGGCGGGATCGTGCGGCCGTGCGTCGCCGGCAGCCGCGCGAGTTGCGCATGATAGCTGCCCGCATCCAGCCGCAAGCGGAGGTCGCCCGAAGGCGGGAACGGACGCACCATGACCCGCGTCGCGCTGCCCAGCTGCCCAGGCGCTGGAGTGACGACCAGCACCGGCACTCCGTCGGCCCCGACCGCGTCCTTGCCGACGCGCGTCAGCGTGACCACGCCGGCGGAGTCGGCCGCCCACCGGCTCTGGTTGGGCAGCTTCAGGCAGGGATCTTGGGCCGAGGCCACGCCGGGCTCGAGCACCATCCCGGCGCAGAGCAGACACAGGCCGACACACCGGGCCCTCATCGCGCCTCCGTTGACTGCGCTGCTTGCGGCGGCACGCTGCGCCGCTTGCGCTCGACTTTGATGACGTACTCGATGAGGAAATCGACGAAACGACGGCCGAAAATGCCGCTGTGGCCGTCGACCACCGACTTGGCCGCCGACACGGTCATCACGGGAAGGTTCGGATCGACCGGGCGGACGGGTTCGAGGCGCGTGTAAGTGAACTCCTGATAGGCGGCCAGTTCGATCGGGGGAACGGCGGGAATCTCGGTCGGCGCGGCCGGCCCCGGCTCCTTGGCCGCCGCCAATCGCGTGGCCGACTCCGCGATGATCTCGTCGTAGATTCGGTCGAGGCTGTCGAGGAGCGCCCCGCGGATCTCGCGCAGACCGCTCTTGCAGCGGCAGTCGCCCGGGGCGACGTCGGGATCCTCGAGCACCGGACCACTCACCTCCAGACGGTGCGTCACGTAGGGCGTGTACATCCCGACCCCCTGCAGCATGCTCTGCCATTGCGAGCGGCCCCTGGCACTGCGGGCCCAGGTCGTGACGGCCTGGCCGAGCGGGAACAGCTTGCCAACCGGAAAGTCCGCTTCAGACGCGACGGTGATCAACAACGGCAGTTGATTGGCGTGGTACTTGGGCACCTGCATGGCCTGCCGGTAGATGTTCTCGAAGCGTGACGCCTCCACCGCCGGGTTCACCAGTACGAAGACGTCGCCGTTGCTCTCGAGCAACTTGCCATCGCTCGTCTCAGGGGCGACCTCCGCCCGGCCCAGCGCGCCGGTCACCGAGGTGGCCACCGCCGACAGCAGCAAGGCCCCGCCGAAGCTGTGACCGATGAAGACCGCCGACGACTGGTGCGGCGCAGCGCTCGATCGCACGCTGGCGCGGATGCTCTCGATCAGCGACGTGACCGCGCCCTTCTCCCCGATCTTGTGCGCCGTGGCCTTCCGGCCCCAGAACGACGTGGGCAGTCCGTTGGTCTTGCCGCGCCACGCGACGTAGACACCGACCACGCGGCGGGTCGGATAGGTTTTCGCCGCGACCTCTGCGGACATCCCCATCGCGATCGCCTGGTCGCGCGACTTCTTGCCGAACCGCAGCTCGCCTTCGGCGAGCAGCTCGAGCACTTCACGGAAACACGACAGGTTGCCGTTGCAGACCAGGGCGTTGTTCTGCCAGCCATGCAGAAACGTCACGACGATCGCGGGCTGCTGGAGACGCTTGTTGATTTCGGCCACCGTGTGGTCGACGCGCGCCGGGTTCCACGGGATGCCCTCGTCGTCGTATTCGACGACATGGAGGTCGAAGCCGTCGTGTTCGGGCGACGCGGCGACGTGCTGCTCGTGCGGATAGCAGGAGGCGTCCGCTCGCGCCACACCGCCCTGCGTCGCCGATCGGAGCTGTTCGACCGACGTGCAGGCGAAGGCGTCAGCCGTCTGCCAGAACGGCGGCTGGCCCGCCTGACCGGCCGGACGCTTGCAGGCATCGTCTGCGAGCACTGGCTGGCCTGCGCACTGCGCAGGCGACTCCCATGCGCCCAGGGGCACGGGCTGCCAGGCCGTTCGCACCGGCTTGTGCGCCTGGCACGCGGCTGCGAGGACGCATGCCGAGATGACGACGGGAAGATGGAGCGATGGCAAGGCGTGCCTCCTGGATGGTGGGTGCGGGTGTGTCAGCCGACGCATGCGGTCCTACGGGCTCTCGTCGCGCGAACGGATGCCGACTTTTCGATATGGCGAGCCATAGCTGAAGCCGACGCCGATCCGGAACTCGGCGCCGAATCCAGTGCGCCCGTCGCCGTGCATTCCAGCACGGCTGAAAAGGTTCATGCCGGAGCCCCGGCCATTGCGGAAAGCGACGGGCAACGGGAATGCTACCATTAGGCCCCCGCCGACCAGGGCTTCGAAACGGTCCGTGTCGCTGTCTCGCCTGATCGGCCGACGGTTGAACGTCACCCCGGCGTAATAGCCGAACAGGTTCGTGCCCAGGCGCTCGAACGACACGCCGAACGACGCGGGTTCCCACGTGCGATCGCCGTTGCTGTTCGCGAACGCTCGCACCTCCCCGTAGAGCCGCCCGGGCACGGGGACAGGCAGGATCGCCCGAGTTCGACGCCGGCGCCGACCGTGACCAGCCCCGCCGCCGATTTCTGCCCAGGCAGGGCCTCCTCCCGAAGCGCCGCCCGGCCGAAGCCAACCCGCACGCACCGTCTAGGAAACGCCGATGGCTTCAAGATGGCGTCGAGCGTCTTGAAGTCTCCGTTGGAGTAGACCTTGTGCCGCACGCAGGCCGACGACGCCGGGCCTGGCAACGCGGCAGCGCACGGGTCGACCGGCGGTGCGGCCGTCGCGATGTCCTCGTCACGATTGGGTAGTTCCGTCAGCTCGCATGAGACCTGCGCTGAGCCGCCCTGCGCATGAGCGTCACTCGAATGGGGCCAGCCAGCGACGATGAGCGTCCTCCTGCGATCAATCGCCGACCTGGAAACGCTCATCGAGCCTTGAACCGGCGCAGGCTGCTGTCGGTGTTGCCCGTGGCATCTCTCGTTGCCATCACGATTCCGACGTCGGACGCCGCGATGCCCACCCAATCGGTCTCTTCCGGGGCTCCCGGCGGCGCCGACTGCGTCACCACGGTTGGTGAGGCCACACACGCACACACCACCAGCCACGCCGCCAGCCACCTCATATGAAAGCTCCCTTCACAAGCGTCGCAGACGGAGGCCGCGCCCGCCGGTTCAGATAGACGGTCCGTGAACGAAAATTCTACGGTGCTTGCCCGGGCGCTACGCGCGGTTGCTGCTGAGTGAGGCAGTGAATGGCGCCGAGTCCCCAGATGAGCGCCCGGCAGTCCACACCCTGCACCCGGCGGCCCGGCAGAACCTGCTGCAGTCGCGCGAGGGCCTGACGGTCGTGGACGCGGTCGCCGAAGGTGGGCACGAGCAGCCCGCCGTTCACGAACAGGAAGTTCACGTAGGTGGCGGGTAGCCGCTGGCGGTCGATGGCAATCGGCGTGGGCATGGGCAACTCGACGATCGTGAACGGCCGGCCACCTGCATCGCGTGCCTGGTCGAGTCGCCGGCGGTTGTCGCGCAGCGCCCGGTAGTTGTCGTCGTCAGGGTTGGGCTCCACCGCGGTGACGATCGTGCGGGCATCGATGAAGCGGGCCAGGTCATCGACGTGGCCGTCCGTGTCGTCACCGGCGATGCCTTCGCCGAGCCACACGACGTGGCGCTGTCCATAGTAGGCCTTCAGGTACTGCTCGATCTCGGCCTTCGACACGCCAGGGTTGCGGTTCTTGTGCAGCAGACACGACGTCGTGGTCAGCAGGGTGCCTTCGCCGTTCACGTCGATGGCGCCGCCTTCCATCACCAGGTCGGCGTGAAACACCGGCAGGCCCAGCGCGGCGGCCACGCGCGTCGGCACGGCATCGTCGGCATCCCACGGCGGGTACTTGCCGCCCCAGGCGTTGAAGCCCCAATCGACGACGGCCGTCTCGACCCGTCCGCGGCGCGTGCGTTGGACGAATGCGGGTCCGTGGTCGCGCGTCCAGCACTCGTTGGTCGTGATGTGGTGGAACGACACCTTCGAGAGGCGCGCGCCCGCCTGACGCAGCGTCTCTCGCACGATTCGCTCGTAGTTCGCGTTCGGCACGTTGATGAAGACCGGTTCGAACGTGCTGATCGCGTCGACCACACTGGCCACGTCCTTGATCGATCGGTGGTAGAAGCCGGGGAACGAGATGCCTTCCGGGCGGGGCCAGCTGATCCAGGTGCCGGCGTGCGCGGTCCACTCGGCGGGGAACGCATAGCCGTGCTCGGCGGGCGAGCCGGAGAGCACCTTCGCGCGGGAGCGCGTGCGTGTGGCGGCACCAGACACCATGGCGGCCTGGGTGGCGGCGATGGTCGCCGCGAGCGCCGGGACGATGCTCATCGACGGCCCGTGCCGGACGTGCCGTCGATGAAGCGCTCGGTGATGGCGCCGTAGGCGTCGATGCGGCGATCCCGCAGGAAGGGCCAGTGCGTGCGCGCGAACTCGACCTTCTGCAGATCGCACTCGACGACCATCACCTCTTCGCGGTTGGTGCTCGCGCGCTTCACGACGGTGCCGTCGGGCGACGCGATGAACGACTGCCCCCAGAACTCGAGGCCGTCGGTGCTCACGGACTTCCCGTCGGGTCCGTTCACGAGCTCGTGGCCGATGCGGTTGGCCACGGCCACGTAGCAGCCATTGGCCACGGCGTGGCTGCGCTGAATCACTTCCCACGACTCGTGCTGTGCCGCGCCGTATGCCTTCTTCTCGCGCGGATGCCAACCGATGGCCGTCGGATAGAAGATGATCTCGGCGCCCTGGAGCGCCGTGAGGCGGGCGGCTTCGGGAAACCACTGGTCCCAGCAGATGAGCACGCCGATGGTCCCGAAAATCGTCTTCCAGGCGCGGAAGCCCGTGTCGCCGGGTGCGAAGTAGAACTTCTCGTTGAAGAGCGGGTCGTCGGGGATGTGCATCTTGCGGTAGATGCCGAGCAGCGCGCCATCGGCGTCGATGACTGCCGCGGTGTTGTGATACAGGCCCGCCGAGCGCTTCTCGAAGAGCGACGCCACCACGACCACGCCGTGCTTCTTCGCAAACTGCTGGAAGGCGTCGGTGGACGGGCCGGGGATGGTCTCGGCCAGCGCGAAGCAGTCGTGGTTCTCGGACTGGCAGAAGTACTGCGACTTGAACAGCTCCTGCGTGCACACGATCTGGGCGCCGCCGTCGACGGCACGCTGCGCCAGGGCGAGCTGACGGGTGAGATTGGCGCGGCCACTCGTGCCGCACGCCATCTGCGTCAGCCCGACCTTGACGAGGCGGGAGGACGATGGCGTGTTGGCGGGCTTTGCGGCGCGAGCGGACGTGCGACGGATGGTGACCATGAGTGTGGATCCGTTTATAGCACGCACCACGCAGACGCGGACGCGCGGCGACGCGGTTCCGGTGCGCGGGCGGGTATGCTTGTCGCGTGGACGTCCATCTCATCGACGGCACCTTCGAGCTCTTCCGCCACTACTACGCGGTGCCCTCGGCGCGCGACGCGACCGGGCAGGAAGTCGGCGCCGTCCGGGGCGTACTCAACTCGGTGCGCAGCATGCTCGACGGCGGCACGACTCACCTGGGCGTGGCGACCGACTACGTGATCGAGTCGTTCCGGAATCACCTGTGGCCGGCCTACAAGACTGGCGAGGGGATCGACCCCTTGCTGTGGTCGCAGTTCCGGCTGCTCGAAGAGTGTCTCGAGGCGATGGGCGTGCGAGTGTGGCCGATGGTGGAGTTCGAGGCCGACGACGCCTTGGCCTCGGCGGCGGCGAAGGCCGCACTCGATCCGCGCGTGGCGCGGGTGCTCATCTGCACGCCCGACAAGGACCTGGCGCAGTGCGTGCGAGGCACTCGCGTGGTGCAAGTGGATCGGCTCCGCCGTACGACCCGCGACGAAGCCGGCGTGGTCGAGAAGTTCGGCGTGCCGCCGGCATCCATTCCCGACTATCTGGCGCTCGTCGGCGACAGCTCCGACGGCTATCCTGGCTTGGCGGGCTGGGGCGCCAAGTCCGCGGCCACGGTGCTGGCCGCGTACGGACGAATCGAGGTGATCCCCGATGACCACCGCGCCTGGACCATCGATGTGACGCGGGCGGGGGCCCTGGCCGCCACACTGGCGCGCGACCGGGCCCTGGCGTTGCGTTTCAAGGAACTGGCGACGCTGCGCACCGATGTGCCGGTGTTCGACACGGTGGCCGACCTGGCCTACCGCGGCCCGCTGCCCGAGTATCGGGCCCTGCGGCAGCGCCTCGATGCGGCGGTTCGCCAGTAGCCGGCGCACGGCTATCCCGTACTACCGTTCGAAGGGGCTGATTCCGCCAGCGACGGAGTCGACGCTGCGACCTCCCGCGAGGCTCAACGTCGCTCCGCCGTGCCGGGACGTGCTCGACGTCCGACCGATGCTCGACGCAAGGGGCCGGCAATGCCGGCGGCGCTCGGATGTCGCCTCTCGGGAGGTCCCAACGCCGGCTCCACCACTGCGATAGACTGACCCGCGTATGGCCACGCCCCGATCCGCCGCCTTCCTCTCGTCTCTCACCCTGCTCATCGGTCTGGTCCTGTCGCCCGTCATGTCGGGCCAGCGCGCGCCCCGCGCGCGTGACCTGGGCGTGCCGTTTGATGGCACCCCAGGCGCCCTGAACGCCATCACCGATGTGGCCGGCGTCACCGTGGGACACGCGACCATCATCTCGGGCGAGGGCGCGTTGAAGGTGGGGGAAGGGCCCGTGCGCACAGGCGTGACGGCGATCTTGCCGCGCGGCCGCGACTCGATGGCCAAGCCGTCGTTTGCCGGGTGGTACTCGCAAAACGGCAATGGCGAGATGACCGGCACCACCTGGCTCGAGGAATCGGGCTTCCTCGAAGGCCCCGTGATGATCACCAACACGCACAGCGTCGGCGTGGTGCGTGATGCCGTGATCCAGTGGCGCATCAAGACCGGCCCGCCGGATGTCTCCGGCTTCTGGTGGTCGCTGCCGGTCGTGGCCGAAACCTACGACGGCGCGCTCAACGACATCAACGGCTTCCATGTGAAGCCGCAGCATGCGTTCGAGGCGCTCGACACTGCCAAGGGCGGCGTCGTCACCGAGGGCAACGTGGGCGGCGGCACCGGCATGGTCTGCTACGGCTTCAAGGGCGGCATCGGCACGTCATCGCGCGTGGTGAAGCTGGACGGGGCCAGCTACACCGTGGGCGTGCTCGTGCAATCAAACTTTGGACGGCGTGCGCAGTTGATGGTGGCGGGTGTGCCGGTGGGGAAGGAAATCCCACAGACGCCCACGCAGGCGGCGCTGGCAGGCGATCCGGCGCGCGGTGACCTAGGCTCGATCATCATCGTGGTGGCGACCGACGCGCCGCTCTTGCCGCACCAGTTGAAGCGTCTTTCGCGTCGCGCCACGCTCGGCATGGCGCGCACCGGCGGGTTATCGGGCAACGGGTCAGGCGACATCTTTCTGGCCTTTTCCACCGCGAATCCCGAGGCCTTCAAGGCCGCGGGCCTCGCGTCATTGCAGATGGTGTCGAACGAAGAGATCAGTCCCATCTTCGATGCCACGGCGTGGGCCACCGAAGAGGCCATCGTGAACGCGCTCGTGGCGGCCGAGACCATGACCGGCATCAACAACCGGCGCGTGGAGCGTCTGCCCCACGACGGGCTCCGGGCGGCGCTGAAGAAGTTCAACCGCCTGGCGCCGTAGCTGCGCCGAGACGCCTGGACACACGCGCCGCGTGGCCGAGTTTCACGACGGGCTCTGCCATTCCGCGCGATCTCGCGCATCCTGGACCGTCGGGACGGCGCGGCCTGCCCTGGCGTCCTACACTCGAGTGATGACCGTCTCGGTGCTCGTTCCGGCGTTCAATGAATCCGGATGTCTCGGGACGACCCTTGCCAGCATCCGCGCGGCCATGCGGGCCTTCGATGCGCGCGGCTGGACGAGCGAGCTCATCGTCTGCGACAACAACTCCACCGACGACACGGCCGCAATCGCCCGCGCCCACGGCGCCCGGGTCGTGTTCGAGCCCGTGAATCAGATCTCGCGGGCCCGCAACGCCGCCGCGGCCACGGCCGCTGGCGACTGGCTCGTGTTCGTGGACGCCGACTCGCAGCCATCGCTCGCGCTCTTTGCCGACGCCGCTGACGCGATTGTGACCGGTCGCTATCTGGCCGGCGGCAGCACGGTCGTGATGGACTCCGGCGGCGCGCTGGCCGCGGTCGGCGTGGGCGTCTGGAATGCCATCAGCCGGATGACGCGCTGGGCGGCCGGGTCGTTCATCTTCGTGAACGCGGCGACCTTCCGAGCGGTCGGCGGCTTCAGCCAGGAGCTGTATGCCAGCGAAGAGATCGACCTCTTCCGTCGTTTGAAGCGCGCTGCCCGGAACGCGGGGAAAGGCATCGTGATCCTGCACGGCCATCCTCTGACCACCAGTGGACGGAAGCTCGCGCTCTACTCGCCGTTCGAGATTGTCGGCTTCATGCTGCGCACGGTGCTCTCAGGCGGGCGCACCCTGCGACGAGCCGACGGCTGTCCCGTGTGGTACGACGGCCGGCGCTGACGCGTCGGCGCGTGTCACATGCCGCGGCGCGCCCTCGACGCAGGTATCAGGCTCATCCGCCGCGATCTCGAAGACGCCGTCTGACGGCAGTTGTCCTCGCGTAGAGAACGTGAGAGGGTAGCCCGCAAGGAGCTCCTCATGTTCTCGGTCATCGGTGTGGACGGCGGCGTGTTTCGCGGGTCGCTCGAGCATCTGCTCGCGACCCACCGCGTGCCGGCGCTGCGGCACTTGCGCGGCATCGATCAGGAGGTCGACGAACCCCCCACCGAGGCGCGCGAGCCGGCCGCCGCCGACCGGCGCTATCACGCCGCGGCCGCCGCCTATGTGGCCGCCGAGCGTCCGGATCCAGAGCGCGGCCCGATTTACCGCGCGTATCAGGTGATGAGTCGCCACGTGCTGACGCTGCCGCCCGACGTCAGCGTGGTCGAGGCCTGGCGCACGTTGGCGGCACGCGGTGTCGGGCAGGCGCCGGTGGTGACGGCCGAGCGGCGGCTCGTGGGATTGGTCTCGCGCACGCATCTGCTGCACGTGCTCAACGAAGAGGACGGCCGGCTGCGGGACGTGCTGGCGCGCACGGTGGCCGACGTGATGGACACGCCCGTCGTCAGTGCTGAACCGGTGGCCGACGTGCGGCGCATCGCGCGCGTGATGCTCGAGTACCACGTGCCGGCTTTGCCGATCGTGGACGAGTCGTCACAGGCGCTGGTGGGCATCGTGTCGCGCAGCGACATCCTGCGGTGCGTGGTGATCGACCCTCCGTTGACGCTCTGGGCGTGAGGGCATGGTCTGTGCTGGTCACGAACGCTGGTGGCCTCGGGCGGCGATACGCGCGCGCGCCTTCCCGGCGTTAGAAATCGCAGGCGTCGCCGCCCGCGTCAGCGTCTCGATGTGTTCGACACGCCGAAAGCGAAGCGCCGACCAGTCGTCGTCAATGGCGACCTGACGCACGGGTTCGAAGATCAGAGCCCAGAGCCGTGCGAAGGGGGGGCGCAGGGTCTGTGCGCGCCCGCAGTGTCTGCTCACGGACGTTCTGTCACACACAGGCTCTGCTCATGCTTCCTAGCGTCTCGCCGTCAGGCAGGGATCACGGGTCTGTTCGACGTGCTGGTCGTCAACCCGTGGGACCCATGACAGGCATCGAGGTGGACGTGGGCAGGCAGGCTCAGGGCAGGCTGGGATGCACGCGCTCGTGATGGAACTCGTCGAGGGCGACGATCTCTTGCAGGCGCATCGCACGCGGCGCCATCCCGGTCGACGAGACACTCCCGATCGCCAGGCAGATCGCGGAGGCGCTCGAAGCGGCGCACGAGCCGGGGATCATCCATCGACCGCGTCGCCTGGGCAGACCAGGACGTGCCAAGAACGCCGCCACGACGAACCTGCTGCTCGTCGCCATTCTCGTGCTGTTCCTCTTCGTCGGTGCGCAGGAGGCAATGGACGCGCTCCGCCGCATCATGGGCTGAGCGGCGCGGCCGGTCAGCCTCGCCAGCGCCGGTGGGCGCGGCGAACGTACGCGAGCCGCTCACCCGCCGTCGGGTAGCGTCGCGTGAACCACGCGACCAGCCCGCCGACGTCCTCCCGCTCGACATCGGTCACCGGCACCGCCAGGTACGCCTCGACCTCCGCGGCGGACAGACGTCGTTCCGACTCGTCGCGGATGCGTCGCTCGATCTCGGTCACGCGTCGTCTCCGTCTGCGAGCAGCGACAACAGGCGGATGTCCTCCACGTCCTTCGGGCGCGCCGCGAACCGCTTCGTCAGGATGAGGTCCGCGATGCTCGGAAGGATCACCGCGACCTCGCTCGTCAGGGGCCGCGAACGCCGTCGCGCCCACACATCGTCGAACGCCACCCGCGTTCCGTCGACGGTGGGCACGGCTCGAGCGATCAGCACGTCCACGCGTTCACCATTCTCGAGGATGTAACGACCCCTGGCTCGCGCGTCGGCGGGCGAATGCGTCGGTCGCAGGTCGAACGGCGCCGCCGCCAGGTTGAACGCCTCGATGTCGTCGATGTGAATCCAGAAGTCGTAGTCGGCGGTGAGCACGGGGATGCCGATCACGACGAGCGCCCGCCGGCCGATGAGCAGGGCACGCGCGCCGCTCGATGCGACCGCGCGAAAGAACCCGAGTTCGTCGAAGTCGGCCGCCTGCATACGTTCAGCCGATTATACGGTCCAGTCTCGGTCGACGTGCGCCGCGAGGTGGCCGTGGCCCTATCTGCGCGGCTCCGTGGCCGCGTCGTCGTCGAAGCGCACCGTCCAGATGTCGCCGCTCGCGCTGCCGTGGAGGAAGTAGAGCCAGTTCCCATCGGGGCTGAGACGGGCGGTGCCGATGGCCTCGCCGTCGATGGCGAGCACCTCGCGTTCAGCGCCGGTCTCGACGTCGAGGGCATACACGCGGCCCTGTCGGTTGATGAGGAGGCGGCGTCCGTCGGGGAACCACTGTGCAGTGAACGCGCCGCCACCGGTAGCGACTCGCCGGTAGGCGCGCGTCTCGAACGAGTACACCCAGACGTTCGGGAAGGAGATGCCGGACAAGGATCGACCGTCGGGCGACCAATCGAGCGGAATGAAGGACGGTCCCCGCAGTTCCGGCGGAAGAGGCGGAAGGCGATCCGGTGCCTTCGAGAAGTCGCCGGCGTCGTAGACGAACAGCTCGTAGGAATTGATGTCGGCGGCCAGGAGCTTCGAGCCGTCGCGTGAGGGCACGGGATAGTACCGCTTCCCGCCGGTATCGGTCAGCTGGCGGAGTCCGCCTCCGTCCGGGTCAATCGAGTACAGCTCGTAGTTCTGCCCGCGGGTCGAGTAGAAGAAGATCTGTCGTCCGTCCGCGGCCCACCGCGGGTCGGTCGCGGTCGCGATCGTTCACCAGGTGCCTCAGACCGCTGCCGGCCGCGGCAATCAGCAGGTCCTCCTGTTGACTGACGTCGTTCCAGAGCACGACCTGCCCGCGGTCGTTGACGTCGAAACTCACGAAATCCCTGGGGCCCGTGGTGATTGCCTCGATAGGACCTCGAGTGACGGCAGCGCGTGCGTCGATGCGGATGCGCGCCAGGTTGTTCGTTGTCGCCCAGTTCGC
>JANORI010000685.1:0-3025 GCA_031415235.1 Acidobacteriota bacterium
GCCGGCCATTCGGCCCGGGCGTCGGTGATGTAGAAGTAGCTCTTCACGGGCGTGAGCTCGAGCGGCGGCGACGAATGCATCGACGCCAGGCCGAGGTCGAAGGGCGGCGCGGCCGCGACGATCACCCGTTCGGACGGCGGCAAGGTGACGAGCTGCCTGGCGACGACGAAGGCCTGCAGTTCATCCACCGCCTTCTGCGCGGCAGGCACGAGCGCTCCGCGGACCGGATGGTTTGCGAGCACGTCTTTCCAGACCGCCAGCGCGGGCCGCGTCTTGTCGACCTGCGCCGCGGCGGCGATGAAGGCGGCCTCGTTGACAGCCAGTTCGCGTTCGCCGATCGCCAGCAATTGGTCGGCCGGCAGGTCGATGAGTTCTTCCGCCCTATACCGCGCTTCGAGATTGGCCTTCCCCACTGCGTACGGCGCGTTGGCCGAGGGCAGACGCTCCTGCTCGAACCAGGTCACGAACGTGTCGATCTCGACGGCCGCCGAGACCGTGGCGGCCAGCAAGCCGCCCTTGAGGGTCGTGTCGCTCAGGTCAGCGAACGCGAGCGGCACATCGGCCGTCAGCATGCCCGAGGCGCCCTTCAGCATCCGCACGCCGCGCTCGGCCATCACCTTCGGCGGTGCCGTGATGTTCGCGCGCGCGGCCGCCAGCAGCGACGGCACGCCGCGCAGCTTGGCGATGATGCGCTGCGCCCGCACCTCGGCCGGCGACGACTCCATGGTCATCAGGTTGTGCACGCCGTCGGACACCGCCGAAGCGTAGATCATCAGGTTCTTCTGCCAGTTGCGGTTGCCCTCAAGATCGAGCAGCCAGGCGTCGATGAGGCCCGCCACGATCCGGTGGTCGACGCGCTCATCCGGCGTGAGCGGCTCGACCGGGATCGCCGCCAGGCGCGTGCGCAGATCCTTCCACGCGGCGATCTCGGCGGCCACGCCGGCCTCGCTGAAGTCCTCGAGGCGGTCGTCGAACATGTGCAGGCCGTTGCCGGCGGCAATCGACGGATGGCGTTCCGCGAAGTGATTCAAGAACGCGTCGATGAACACATCGAACCGCTCGGCCTGGGCCGCGGGCACGGGCGCCGGCGCGCACGCCGGCACACTCAACAGGCCCAGAACAACAAATGCGTGGCACACACCGGCTGGTGACATGCCACGCATCGTAGTTCATCGGGGGCTGGAGGCTGGGGGCTGGGGCGTGTCACTCTGCCGCGTGACGAGCGACTGTCCGTCGAGTCGCCAGCGTGACGGCGTGACCCGCCCCGGCCCCCAGCCCCTGGACCCTAGAACCCATTTCTAGTCCATCGAACTCTTGAGCTTCGCCGTGACCGCGGCGAGGCCCTTCACCGAGGGCGTGCGATTTGGCATGCGCAGGAGCGACTGCTCGAAGGCCGCCGCGGCCTCCTTGTGGCGCCCGGCTACGGCGAGCAGCTCGCCGTAGAGTTCGAACGCCGGCTTGATCGGATCGGGCGGACCCGAGGGCGCCTCCATCGTCTTCTCGACGTCCACGGCTTCCTTGGCGAGGGCCAGCGCTTCTTCCTTCTGGCCCTTGGCCCAGCGGATGATGGCGCCGAGTTCCTTCTCGCGTACGGCGTGCGGACGCACGGCATAGGCGTTCGGGCCGCCCTGCGCGCGCTCGCGGAGCCCCTTGAGTTGCGCCTCGGCGGCGTCGGCCGTCGCCATGTCACCGAGCTTCGCCGCGCTCACGCCGACGATGTAGATCCAGGTTGCTGAGCCCTGCGACGGACCCATGTTCATGCCGGGCATGGCCGCGTGGTCGCCGGCAGCGGCTGGCGCTGCGGCGGCAGGAAGCGCAAGCTTCTCCCACTGCCCCGACTCCTGAATGTGGCGCGCGCGCATGCTCAGGTAACCATCGCGAATGCCGACGTTGGTGGGATTGCGATCGGCGGCGGCCTTGGCCTGGTCGACAGTCTTCTTCGACTCGTCGAAGGACCCGAGCATCTGGTGCGCGTAGCCGAGCCAACCCAGCGTGTGGAAGTCTTCGCGGCCCTCGGCCAGCTTCAGCTTGGCGTTCAGGTCGATGGCCGCCTTGTAGGCCACGATGTTCGACTGCTTCACCTGCTCCCACATCCCGCGCTGCACGTAGATGTGCGACGGCATGTGGAGGGCGTGGGCGGCCGACGGCGCGATCTTGGCGTAGGCATTGGCGGCCTCGAGCGCCAGCGGCGCGTGATCGGGATCATCGAAGGCGTGAATGATGAAGTGCGCGGCACCGGGGTGGTTGGGATTGGCCTTGAAGAGCTTCTCGGCAATCGACGCGGCCAGCGCCTGGCGGCGGTAGCCGGCATCGCCGGGACGCACGCTGCCGAGCAGCGACAGCGCGTAGAACGTGCCCACCTCGTGGTCGTCGGGATACTGCTCGTACATCTTCGCCATCACGTTCGAGTAGGCGAGGTCACGCGCCAGCTTGTCGCCGGGGCTGAAGAAGAGCACCTGCTGCGCCTCGAGGAACGCCTTCTCCTTCGGCAGCTTCGCCTTCGCCAGGCGCGCGTCGTGCGTGGTGGCCAGGCGGTCGAGCGCCTCTTTGGCCTTGGCGAGATCCTGCTGCGCCCACAGCGGGTGGTTGTGGCTCATCGCCTCACCCCAATACGCCATCGCGAACTGCGCGTCGGCGGCTTGCGCCTCCTTGAACGCCACGGCGGCTTCGTCGAACTGGAAGTTGTGCAGCGCCTTCACGCCGGTGAGGAACGCCGTCTGCGCCGCCGGTGCGCCGGAGGTGGGAAACGTGATCGAGCCGAATTGTTGCGATGCCGGCCGCGCCGACACATAGAACATCGCCGCCACTGCCATCACAAGTGCCGACGCGGTGCGTACTCGAACCATGGTGTCCTCCAGAATGACGTGCCCGGGGGCGGCTGCGGCCTGCCGCGGCGCCACCGGGTAGCTTACACCTACCGACGCTGCGCTCCAGACGGCCGAGCAGGTGGCTCCGCCTCGCTAGCGGCAGTGTTGTTTGGCCCACGCTCCCCACCCCACCACGCTCAGTCCGCGTGGTGGGGGCC
>JANORI010000686.1:0-7284 GCA_031415235.1 Acidobacteriota bacterium
GGCAGGCAAAACCCTGCACGGAGCAAGACCAAATAGGGGAGCGCATGGCTTCGGCCATTCGGACGGCCCGTCCGATTGACGCTTCCGGGTAGGTCGCTCGAGTCCGTCAGCAATGACGGACCTAGAGGAATGGTCATCCCGTCGGCGCCTGGCCGAAAGGTCGAGTGCCGGAGGACAGAATTCGGCTTACAGGTTCGCTGCGGCACTTCTGGCGTTCGATCTGATCAAGGCTGAGGCTATGCGCACACGATGGTTCTGGTTCGCGCCCGCGCTGCTGGTGAGCGTTGGCGTGTTGGTGGTCGAGCCGGGGCGTCCCGCGGCCGAGCAGACGCCTCAGCGGCCGGCCGGAGCGCGGTCCCGTCCCGGAGACGGCCGCGCGCCCGAGTTCCCCGAGCCGACGATCACCGAGTACAAGCCGCGTACCACGTTGAAGACGGCAGCACACCTGGTGCCGCGCGCGAAGTTTCCGGTCATCGACATTCATAGTCACCAGCCGACGCCGATCTCGGAGGCACAGTTTGCAACTGTGGTGGCCGGCATGGACGCCGTCAACTTACGCGTGCTCGTGAACGCGAGCGGCGCGTCAGGCGCGCGGCTGGCCCAGTCGGTGGCCGCGTTGAAGGCGAGCCGCTTCAAGCGCCGCATGGTGCAGTTTGCCGAGGTAGACTTCCGGAACGTCGGACCGGGCTGGGGTGTGAAGGCCGCCGCGCAACTCGAAGCCGATGTGCAGGCCGGGGCCCTCGGCCTGGGCGAGATTTCAAAGGCCCTGGGGCTGCGGTACCGCAAGGCCGATGGCTCGCGGCTGCGGGTCGACGATCCGGAGCTTGACCCGGTGTGGGCCGCGTGCGGCCGCCTCGGCATTCCCGTGCTCATCCACACGGCGGAACCGCAGGAGTTCTTCGAGACCATCGACTCGCAGAACGAGCGCTGGCTGGAACTGGCGCTCTATCGCGACCGCCGGTATCCGGCGGGCGAGTTCCCGCGGTTCGAAGAACTGATGGCCGAGCGGAACCGGATGTTCAAGAAGCACCCGAAGACGACGTTCATTGCCGCCCATTTCGCGTATCACGCCAACGACCTGGTCCGCATGGCCATGCTCTTTGACGAGAATCCCAACGTCTCCACCGAAGTGGGGGCCATCCTGGCCGAGCTTGGCCGCCAGCCGCGCGCGGCCCGCGAGTTCTTCATCAAATACCAGGACCGCATCATCTTCGGCAAGGACAGCTTTCAGCCCGATGAGTTCCCATACTACTGGCGCGTCTTCGAGACCGGTGATGAGTACTTCGACTACTACCGCGACTATCACGCGTTCTGGAAGCTGTACGGCATGAGCCTGCCAGACGACGTGCTGAAGAAGCTTTACTACGAGAACGCGCTGCGGCTCGTGCCGGGATTGCCACAGGAAGGATGGCCGCAGTAGTGGCGCGGTACCTGGTGACCGGGGGCGCCGGCTTCATCGGCTCGCACCTGGTCGAACAACTGCTGACGCGCGGCGACGAGGTGAGGGTCGTCGACAATCTCAGCACCGGCAAGGTGGCGAACCTCGAAGCGGCCACTGCGGCGGCCCGGACGGCGGGCGCGATCGGAACGCCGGAGTTCATGGAGGGCGACCTGGCCGACCTCGCCGTGGCGGCGCGTGCCGCCGCGGGGATGGACTACGTGCTGCATCAGGCGGCGATCCCGTCGGTACCGCGTTCGGTGTCCGATCCGATTTCGTCGAACCGCGCCAATATCGACGCCACCTTGAACGTGCTCGTGGCCGCTCGTGATGCCGGCGTGAAGCGTCTCGTCTTTGCGGGATCGTCGTCGGTGTACGGCGACGCGGCAGAGATGCCGAAGCGCGAGGACATGCCGGCCAAGCCGCTCTCGCCGTATGCGCTGCAGAAGCTCGTTGGAGAGCAATACCTGGCGCTCTTCACGTCGCTCTATGGACTGGAGACGGTGTCGACGCGCTATTTCAACGTGTTTGGCCCACGTCAAGACCCGTCGTCGCCGTACTCCGGCGTGATCTCACTCTTCGTACGCGCGGCGCTCGACGGCACGACACCGACCATCCACGGCGACGGCGAACAGACGCGCGACTTCACGTACGTGTCGAACACGGTCGACGGCGTGCTACGGGCGGCCGCGGCCCCAGGCGTGGCAGGTCACGTCATCAACGTGGCCACTCACGGACGCGTGTCGCTGAACGGGCTGTGGCGCGAGGTGCAGCGCTTGCTCGGCACCTCGCTCACGGCCACCTACGGGCCGCCGCGCGCGGGCGACGTGCGCGATTCGCAGGCCGCCATCGACAAGGCCGCGCGGATGCTGGGCTATCGGCCCACCGTCACGTTCGAGGACGGCCTGCGTCGCACGGTCGAGTGGGCCGCCGGCCGACCGTTGCCGAAGCCATGAGGCGTCCGGCATGCCCACAGCGGGCGTCAGGGCTCTGAGCGGGGTGCGAGCGTTGTGCGCGTGCCGTCGTCGTACAGGGCCACGGCGCGGCCCCCGTCGAGTTCCAGCGCCGAGGCATGGCCTTTGTAGACGGGCGCCAGCATGCCCGTATCGATCAGGAACAGTCGTCCGCCGAGCCGTGCCTGGATCCTGAAGTCCCGGTTCACCGTGTGGCCCAAGACCAGGCGTTCGGCCGACCAATGAGCAAGCAGTCCGGTGAACGGCCCGTCGAGGGCCGCCTCGCCGTCGAGCGCGTAGCCTCGGTACCACAGCGGGCCGTCGCCGTCCAGGAGCGACCACTCGCCAATGCCCAGCACGTCGGCCGCCTCGCGCACCAGGGCCACGTCGACGTCACCGAGGTCGGGGGTCTCGCCGCGCTCCTTGGCGGCTGCGATGAGCGCGTTGGTCCACCGGACCTCCGCCGCGGCGATGGCCAGCGCGTCCTCGAGCCGGAACCAGGGGGCCGCCAGGTTCGCGCGCACGAGCCGATCGAGAAACCGGTCGAACCGCCGTACCTCTTCGCGCGCCCGGGTGTTGAGTTCGTCGAGGCTCGCACGGGCGCCCAGGGGCGACAGGCCGGCGTGCATGAACACGGTGCCCTGCACCATCGCGGCAATCGGCAACTGGCGAAGCCACCGGCCGTACTCGCCCCGCGGCCCGAGCGCGAGCCGGTACTCGACGCAGCCCGGGTGGTAGGCCGCGAGGAACCCTTCACGCGTGCGCGTCAGTCCGGGCGGGTTCTCGCCGCGGCGGGTCTTGGCGCGCCGCGAAACGAGGGCCTCGTACGAGCGCCATGCATTCTCGCGCACGGTCTCGACGTCGGGACCCGCGAAGCTCGCGCAGATCGCCGGTGTGACGTCGCGCAGCTCGCCGAGCAGATTCATCGCCTCGTGGTTGCCGAGGACCGGCACCACGCGTCCGCCGCTCTTCGGCGCCTCCTTCTCGAGGGCGCGCAGCAGGTCGAACACGCGCTTCACGGCCGCGCCTCGGTCGGTGACGTCCCCGGTCTGCACGAGCGTGGCGGTGCCGCCGATCCAGTGATGTTCCTCGTCGATGAGCCGAGCGGCGCGCAGTATCGCCACGAGGCCTTCGGCGCTGCCGTGCACGTCGCCGATGGCCACGACGCGTCCCTCTGCGACCGACGCCGCCGGGCGCGCGACCGGTGTGGCGAGCAGCGCGACGGCCGCGACGAGACCCACTGCGAGTCGCACGGCGACTGCCGACGTCATTCCAGAAACACCTTGGCGGCGCCCTGGTCTTTCACCATGCGCGCGATGGCGGTGCGCATCCGGTCGCGTCGCGCGAAGACCGCCTTACGTTCGCCGTCGGTCAGCCACGCGCCGAGGTCGCGGTCGAGGTCGGCGGGCGTCAGGGACTCGATGCGGTCCCAGAGCTGCCGGTCGATGATGCCCGGCACCGCGATGCCGTCCAGCGACGTGCGGGTCGTGAACGCACGCGAGTGATCGATGAGGAAGAGGTGCCAGTCGGCGTCGTAGAGCAGGTTGCCTTGATTGCGATCGATGTTGGCGATGAGCTGATCGAAGAGCTTCATTCGGCTCACTTGACGCGACCATCGCGGCTCGGGCCCCTGGATCGGCTTGCTCATGTCCCAGCCTTTGGTCTGCTCGATCCACATGACGGCGGCGCCGAGCTTGCCGTCCACCATGCGTTCCACGACGGGCGGGACCATGTGCAGGTCGAGCAGCCGGTCGAGGTGGTAGGCGGCGATCTCGGCTTTGTAGCTTTCAGAAAAACCGCCGCGTCGTCCCGGCGGGAGCGCCTTCCACGCAAACCGCGCCACGGGGCCGCCGGCCTCGAGGTAGCCGCGCTGTGGTTTCGTGACACCGATCGGCACGGCCTCCATGCGAATGATGGGACTGGCCATCAGCGCCCGCTCGATCTCGGTGTCGTGCCCGACCCAGGTGCGGGAACACGCCTCTGGCGTAGCCGTCAGGGCCGGAGACGCCGTTTGTGCGAAGCCAAACGAGGCGACGACGAGTACCGCGACAAGAGCGGCAGAGAGTGCGGCGAATCGCGGCGACAGGCGAGTGATCACGGGGAGACTCCTCGCCTGGGATTCTATCGGCCCGTTTGTCCAAGTCGAGAGGAAATCACGGGCGTGCGTGCAGCCCATGCTCCGTCTGTTTGCGGAGCTGCAACCGGTGTTGCCGGCCACTGGCCGTGCTTTGTCGACTCCGTGTCAGCCACGGTTGACGCATTCCCCGCTTGTCCGATCGTGTCGCCGCGCCTGGGTGCGGCGCTATCTAGTTGAGCCGATTGCGGTTGGTGTCTTTGCGGCGACAGTGACCCGCCCCTTGCAGTGAGTCGGTGCGTCCACACGGGGCGCCGCGGGCGGTAACCGTTGACCTCGGGTGTCCGATCCAGGCGCGCCGTGTGCGACTTCATCAACCCTTCATTGCCGGAGACTCGTCATGACATCCACGTTCGCCCGAATCGCTCTCGTCCTTGCGCTGGCCACCGGCGCGCCACTGGCCACCCAGGCGCAAGACGCGTCCTCGAAGTCGGCCGTCACGCCGGCCAGCGTCAACCTGAACACCGCGTCCATGGACCAACTCGAAGGGCTGCCCGGCATCGGTCCCCGCGCCGCACAGCGCATCGTCGACTACCGCACGAAGAACGGCGGATTCAAGAAGGTGGAAGAGCTGATGAAAATTCAGGGCATCGGCGAGCGCAGCTTCCTGCGTCTTCGCGCCCTCGTCACGGTGGGGAGCCCGAAGGCCGATGCGAAGTCCCCGCAGTAGGCAGCAGATGGGGGAGCCGCGGGCCGAGGCCCGCGGCTCTTGCCGCCGCCGCGCCAGTCTGGTGCAGGGCTACTCGCTCGTCGAGCTGCTGATCGTGCTGGCGGTGACGGTCACGATACTGGCCATGGCCGTGCCGGTACTCGACCGGGCCGCCGATACCGCCGATGCGGCGGCTGCGGCCCGCTACGTGGCCGGCATCGTGGCCCGGGCGCGCTTCGATGCTGCGCGGCAGCAGCGGGCCAGGGCGGTGCGCTTCTCCCGCGGCGTCCCGGTGGCATTCATGGTCGTCGCCGACGGCGACGGGGATGGGGTGAACGCCGTCGACGTGGTCGCGGGCGTCGACCCGGTCGTGCGGGCCGCTGACTGGCTCGACGCCCACTTTCCGCGAGCCCGTTTCGGCGTTGCCGGAGGCATGCCGGCCATCGACGAGGCGCGCTGGCTCTCGTCGTCCGACGATCCGATTCGGCTGGGTAGCTCCGACCAGCTCACTCTTGGGCCGCTCGGCACCGCCACGAGTGGCACCGTGTACATCGCGAGCCGCGCGGGCGCGCAGTTTGCCGTGCGCATCGCCGGGGTGACGGGACGGGCGCGCGTGCTTCGGTATGACCCAGGGCCACGCACGTGGCGTCCCTACTGACGCGTCTCGAGCGTCGACGGACCAGCCGGGGCTCCGCCGGGTGCCTCGGGTTCGCCGTCGCAGGACTCCTGCGGCCTGGGGTGGTGGTGGCGGTGGTCGAACTGTCGCCGCGCGGCGCGCTCGTCGAGTGCTCGGCGGCCGTGCGCCCAGGCGCACGCACGGAACTCGGGCTCGACGCCCTCGACGGAAGGCGCCACGTGGTACGGGCCTGCGTACTGCGCTGCTGGGTGAGCGGGCTCGAACCGCTCAGGTATCGGTGCGTCGTGTGCTTCGACGACGCTCTGGCGCTGGGGGTAGCGGGTAATGTCTACCCACAGGCTTCAGGTCTCTGCACGGGTATTAACTACCCTGAGTGACCTGGTCCACAGCACACCTCGGACAGGAAGTGCTCAGCAATCTGGCGAATCTTGCCCATTCTCTGGTTGGCATCAAGATTGTTCATGCGCATCAGGGAGGCGCCATGAACGCTGATGACCGAGGTACCGCCGAACGCGGCACGGGACGCAGGATCGACGACCGCCGGAACGGCATCACCGACGTCGTGCGCGCGCTGGCGGAGCATGTGGCCTCGGATGCGCCAGCCGTGAAGCTACTCGCGCTATTCGAGCAGCGCCTGGCAGGCGCGATGGGTGCCGACTGGGTGCGCGTTGTGCGGCCGGGGAACGCCCCCGCCCCGCCGAGCTCCACGACTGCCCGCCGGTGCGAGGTGCGGGGCCCGGCGCCGGGTCGCGACGTGCTCTTTGAGGTCGGTCTTACCGGGCGAATGCTCGACGCGTGGGACCGTCAGCTGCTCGAAACGGCGGCGCACCTGCTGTCCTTGGCGCTCGCCGCAGACCGCGTGCCGATGTTGAGGACGGCGCAGGCGCGCTCCACGACCGGTGCTGCCCCGTTGATCGGTGCCAGCTCGCTGATGTGCTCGCTGCGCGACCGAATCGAACGGGTGGCACCGACCGACTTCACCGTGCTGATTCAGGGCGAGAGCGGCACCGGCAAGGAGCTGGTCGCACACCAGCTCCACGAACTCAGCCCCCGCCGCAGAGGCCCGTTCGTGGCGGTCAACTGCGCGGCGCTCGTCGAGACACTGCTCGAGGCCGAGCTCTTCGGCATCGAAGACCGCACGGCTACCGGCGTGAAGGGCCGGCGCGGGAAGTTCGAACATGCCGACGGCGGCACCCTGTTTCTCGATGAGGTTGCCGACCTATCCATGGCGGCGCAGGCCAAACTGCTCCGGGCGATCCAGGACCTTGCGGTGGAACGCGTCGGCGGCCACGCCACGCGGCGCCTCGACGTCCGCATTATCGCGGCCACCAACAGGCCGCTGGCCGACCTGGCTGAGCGTGGGCTGTTCCGGTCCGACTTGTACTACCGGCTGGGCGGCCTCGACGTTCATGTACCCTCCCTTCGAAGCCGGCGCGAAGACATCCTGGAACTGGCGCACTACTTCCTGGCCTG
>JANORI010000687.1:0-1879 GCA_031415235.1 Acidobacteriota bacterium
GTGAGCAACACCGACCTGCGTATGGCGGAAGCGTTCACGACGCCGGAAATCGGCGGCGACCACTTCCGCGCCAGTGCCGTGTTCCTGACGCAGGCGCATCCGAAGCAGACGATGGGGTCCGACGTGCGGGCGGGCATCTCGCTCGACCAGCTCTACGCGGGGCGCTACGGCCAGGACACGCCAATTCCGTCGATGCAGCTCTGCATCGAGCCGGTCGATCAGGCCGGCGGCTGTGAATACGGCTACTCATGCGTCTATACGGACTCGATCAGCTGGAGCAAGGCCGACGAGCCGATGCCCATGATTCGCGACCCGCGCACGGTCTTCGATCAGCTCTTCGGCGTGGGCGCCACGAAAGAGGAACGGGCGCAGCGACGCAAGGAAGACCGGAGCATCCTCGATACGCTGATGGGCTCGGTCGACCGCCTGAAGGCGCAGATCGGCAGCATCGACAAAGCGCGCCTCGACGACTACCTCTCGGACATCCGCGAGATCGAGCGGCGTATCCAGAAGGTGGAATCGGTCAACTCCAGCGGCGAACAGCGCGAGTTGCCCGGCGCGCCGGTGGGCGTGCCAGACTCGTACGAAGAGCACGTGAAGCTGATGTTCGACCTGCAGGCGCTGGCCTTCGGCTCCGATATCACGCGCGTGTTCTCGTTCAAGATGTCGCGCGACGTGTCGGGCCGCGTGTTCCCGTCCACGGGAGTGACGACCGGCTTCCACAACGCGTCGCATCACAACTCGCGCGAGGACCGGATCCGCGACTTCGCCAAGATCAACCGGTATCACGTCAGCCTGCTGCCGTACTTCATCGAGCGCCTGAAGCGCATGCCGGAGGGCGACGGCACGGTGCTCGACAACACGCTCATCGTCTACGGCTCGCCAATGGGCGACCCGAACGTGCACAACCACCGGCGCGTGCCCTTGCTCTTTGCCGGCCACGCGGGCGGGACGCTGAAGGGCGGCCTGCACATCAAGGCGGCCGACGGCACGCCGATGGCCAACACGTTCCTCGACGCACTGCACAAGATGGGGATGGACGACGTGCCATCCTTCGGCGACAGCGCCGGCTCGCTCGACCTGAACGCCGTGCAGGACACCACGGCCGCGGCCCAGTAGGAGATTCCGGACATGCAACGACGACTTCTTGGCGGACTCTTCGCCGGCGCGCTCGGCGCGGTGTGTTTCTCGGTGGCGATCGGCGCGGCCGTCGGCACGGTGCCCGAGGCGGCCATGATCGGCGATGTGACAGCCGTGCGATCGCTGCTGAAGAGCGGCGCGGACGTGAACGCCGCGCAGGGCGACGGCGTGACGGGCCTGCACTGGGCCGCGCGTCAGGGGCACGAAGAACTGGCCAACACCCTCATCGTCGCCGGCGCCAACGTGCGCGCCACCACCCGGTTCGGGGCAGTCACCCCGCTGCATCTGGCCGCGGAGCGCGGCAGCGGCGCCATCGTGACCATGCTGGTCAAGGCCGGCGCCGATCTGGATGCGCGCACCGGCACCGGCGCCACGCCGCTGATGTTCGCGGCCGCGTCCGGCGACACCGCGGCAGTGAAGGCGCTCGTCGACGGCGGCGCCGACCTCGAGGCCAAGGAGCGCGACCGCGAGCAGACGCCCCTCATCTTCGCGGCGGCAGCCAATCGGCTCGAGGTGGTGAAGCTGCTGCTGGCCAGCGGCGCCAACAAGAACGCGGCCACCAAGGTGGTGGACCTGATGGCGCTCCGCGCCAACGGCGAGAATCCCGACGGCCGCAACCGGGCCGCCAAGCCCGAGACGCTGAACGGTGCGGCGGCCCGCGGCGCGGCCACGCCGCGCACGCCGGCGGCCGCCCGTCCGCGTAAGCCCGGGCTCGACCGCGGCTATCTCTTCAACGAAC
>JANORI010000688.1:0-2845 GCA_031415235.1 Acidobacteriota bacterium
CGGCAGCAGGGTGCCTGCGACGTAGCCGAACAGATCGGCCCCGGCAAGCACGAGCGCGACGTCGTGGCGTTCGAGGATCGCCCCGGCGATCTCGGGCATCAGGTGAATGCCCTTGCGGCGCTCCATGCGTCCTGTGAACACGATCGTCAGCGGCCGCCGTGGCAGTGCGTACTTCGTGTGGACATCGACCTGCTCGGTCGTTCTGTCGAACCACGCGATGTCGAGCCCGTTGGTGATGACCGGAATCGGCCGGCGCACGCCGAGTTCGCTCGTCACTTCGTCGGCAAGGAACTGCGAGCACGACGTGAGCGCCGTGGCCCCGTTGATGCCCCGTTGTTCGACCGCGGCGCACAGGGTGATGTCGAGGGGACGCACGTCGTAGGCCCCCATGATGAGACGCGACGGCGAGTGCAGGCGCACCACCGTGGGCACACCGAGCAGGCGGGTCACCAGCGCGCCCTCGGCGCCACACTCTGGCATCTCCAGCACATCGAACCGGTAGGTGCGGTGCAGCGCCCTGATCCCGTGGAACATGCTCCACGCGTTCTGCAGGCGCTGGCGCGTCCACCACAACTTGAAGTCGCCCAGCCGCTCGAACATCCGCATCACCAGACCCTCGGCCCAGAACCGGTGCACCTGCACGCCGTCGTGCACTTCGGTGCGCAGGGCGGTGGCGGACTTCGCGCCAGCGAGCACGTGCACCCGGTGGCCCAGCGCCGCCAGCGCCCGCGCGTGGTGCCACGTGTAGGTGCCGATGCCGCCAAATCCCGTCTCGGCGGGATATTCAAACGACAGCAGCGCGATGGTCAGCGGCGGCCCATCGGGCAAAGGGGCGGTCGGCGGAGGCGACGCGAGGGGCATGCTCATTGGCCGGCCGTCACGGGCTGGACGCCGCGGAAGACGCGCGACGAAAAGGAGGGAAACATGAGATCCATCGGCGGTGCGGGCTCGAGCGGCCCGTTGATCCGGTAGAGGTCGATGCGGGTCACCGGCCGTGCCGTCACGGGAAACGACGCGACCCGCTCGAACGCCGGCCCGTCGAGCGCCCGACGCAGCAGCCGCTCGGTCATGGGCAGCGACTCGTCGTCGCCAACTTCGATGGCCACCCACCGGCAGCCCAGGGCGCGCACCCGCGAGACCACCTCGTCGGGCGTGGTCACGTGTGGTGTCTCCACCCACGTGAAGTCGACGGCCTGCCGGTACTGGTACAGCACGCGGCCCGACAACGCCACGCGTCGCTCGAACCTCGGGTCCATCGCGCGCACGTAAAAGGTGAAGATGCCGTCGTAGGTGCCGCTGTAGAGGACCGCGTCCGATGGGCCGTTGGTGCGCAGGTAGCGGGCCGCCTCGTCGATGCCCGTCACCCGTGGCACGTGCGTGCCGCGTGCGGCCTGCACCGACGCCGTCAGCACCGCGGCGAGCACGGCCGTGGCCATCAGCCCCTGGTGCCGGCCGGACCGATCGACCACCGCCACGATCGCGACAAACGCCGTCAACACCAGCACGGGCCCGAGCAGCAGGGCGTAGCGTTCGTCACGCGCCGGCAACAGGGCCAGGCAGACGACGACGCCGGCAAGCGCCACCACCAGGCGCAGGGTCGCCGATCGATGCACGCGTGACACCAGACCTGTGCCCGCGCCGACCAGGGCGAGAGCCAGCCACGGCAGGCCCACCACCGCCGGCACGCGGGCGCCGTAGAACGTCCAGGTGATGGCGCTCGTGAACACGGAGAGTGACGGCACGTGGCGCAACAGGTGGTCGGGCACGGCGAAGGCCAGGGCGACCACACCGACCACGAGCGCGCCAGACAGCATCAGCAGGAACCGCCCGCGCGCCAGACGTGTCGACAGGAGCAGCCACGCCACCGACACGGGCAGGACGATGGCCCCGGGGTAGTAGGTGAGCACCGCCGCGACGGCATACGCGACAAACGCCAGGCGGTCGCGGGCACGGTCCTCGGCGAGCCAGGCCTGGAAATGATAGAGGCTGGCCAGGCCGAGCGCGGTGGCGGGCACATTCAACAGGACGACGTTCGAGTAGCGCACGAACCCGGGCAGCAGCACCGTGCAGGCGCCCGCCCAGCCGGCCAGCGGGCCAATCCAGCGACGTCCCCACAAGAGCACGTAGACGCCCGCGAGCCCGCTGCACGCCAGCACCAGGACCCGGGCGACCCACGGCGACGGGCCGAAGAGGCCGAACGCCAACGCTTCGGCGATATGAAAGAGTGGTGGATACGCTCCCAGCACGAGCACCGGATAGCGGGCGAAATAGCTCAGCGCGTAGTCCAGCGGCTGGCCCGGCAGCGTCGTGAGCAGATCCCAGAGGAACAGGCCGGTCGCGGCGTGCCTGGGCGCATCGCCCTGGAACCAGAGCCCGTCATTCTGCCAGTGCCACGCGCCCACAAGCACGGTGGCCGCAAGTACCGCCGCCACCTGGGCGCGTCTGGACCGCGCAACGTCGATGAGCGCGCGGCTCGTGTCCGCGGTGTCTCCGCCCGTCACGCGTCAGCCGTCTTTCCGTGCGTTCCAGTACCGTGCGTAGATGCGATCGTAGGGAATGAGCGGCCCACTGAGCGACGTCTGATCGATCCGGCCGTCGTCGGAGTGGAGTCGGGGGCGCGGGGCGGCTCTGCGCGGCAGCCGGCGGGCGAAGATGCGCATCAGGTAAGGCACGATCGCCACGACGAGCATGATGGGACGCGCGCGTAGCACCCAGGCGCAGGCGCCGGTGATGTCACCCGACCAGAAGGAGACACCGGCCAGGTGCAAGGCGAACTGCCCGCTCGACCGCTGGAACACCGACGGCGGCAGTGACGGCTGGCGGATGGCCAGCGCCGAGAGCACCT
>JANORI010000689.1:0-4081 GCA_031415235.1 Acidobacteriota bacterium
CCCGCGTACGCGCTTCCACGTCCGCGACCCGCGGCCGGCCGTCAGGTCCCATCGGACCGGGACCTCCGCCATCTCGTACAGGTGTTCCTGTACTGTCTCTGGCAGTCCCGACGTGGCAAAGAGTCGCAGCAGCGCGGCCAGGCAGGTCGGATCGCGGCGCGTCCGATTGCGGTCGAGCCAGGCGTGTTCGTCGAAGGCGTCGTCGTTGTCGATGGCGTCGCTTTCGTGCCACAACATCGCGGGGACGAGCGCGACCGGTATGTTGGCGGTGTCGCTCTTGGCGTAGGCGTCCCAGTCGACTTCGACCTTCCCCGGGTGCAGGGCCGACAGCGCGCGTGCCAATCGGAAACTGAACACATGTCCGACCGTGGTGCCGACCAGCCCGCTGTCGAGCAGGGCCAGGCCGGAGGGGTCCGCGGCGGCCGCGCGGTAGTTCGCGACGTCGAGCGGGAACCTGCGCAGCCGGCGCCCGACCGCGGTGGCAACTGCGCGCGTGTCAGGGTAGGCCCGCATGAAGAGCAGCACGTCGTGGTACTCAACGAGTTGTTCCGCGTCGTCGAAGGTCGGCGGCACTGCCTCGTCGAGCAACGCGAGCTTGCGCCGTGCCGCGGCCGGACCGAACTCGGTCCGCAGACCCTGCAGCTCCAGAATCCAGGCGCGCGCACGCTGCAGCGAGGATCGCCCAGTGCGAGAGGAATCCTGGGCGCTGCGAGCGGTCGTGACGTGGCGTGCTGGCATCGGTCCCCGGCTGCTGGTCACGATGCAGTGATTGAATGCGGGTTGCTGGTCCGTGGTCAAGCGAGGACTCGGCGTGCCCGGACGCGTCTTCCCGCGACCTGGGAGATTGCGGCCAGCGTTTCCGGATGTGCCGGCCGAGGCCGTCGCGACCGGTCAGCGGCTGGTAGCCGCCGGGGGACTCGATGTAGCGGGCATCGAGTATCTGGAGGCCTCCGACGGCAGGCTGATCTTCTACGACGTGAACGCGAACTCGAATCTGCGCAAGCCCATCGGCGAGGCGTTCGGCTTCGACCCGTTCGAGCGGGTCGTCGATTTCCTGCAGACGCAGATCCGGTAAGGGTGGCGTGGCCGTCTCTCCTCGAGACGCCGTCGACCCGCCACGCTACAGAGGGGAGGTGGCCGTGTCATCGACGGGCTGGATCTCGAACCTGGTGTCGATGCCACCAAACGAGATGACGTCGCCCTTAGCCAGTCCGATCGGTTGGGACACGGGGATGCCCCCAACCCGAGTCCCGTTCTTGCTCTCGAGGTCCTCGACGGCGACGTTGTCACCGTCGACCACGATTCGCGCGTGCCGGCGAGACACGCGCGGGTCGTCGATGTGCACGTCGGCATCGCGGTCGCGCCCGACGATGTTGATGCCGCTGGAAAGCGCGATGCGGCGGCCCTCGAGCAGAAGCACGAGCATGTGAGCGTTGGCCTGAGGACGGTCGCGGGTCGAGCGTGTCTCGCGGACGTCCGCGGCGAAGCCGTAGCCCACCCGGTGATGGGTCTTGATCGCGTGCCCGACGCCGGCGTCGCCAATCGCACCGCGCGCCTCGGCAATCAGCACCGGAAGATTGGCGTCCTCCACGAACGAGTCGGGCCACAGCCGGTGCATCAGCTCAGCCTTTGGCACTACGCGAGGACGGTCTTCGACAAGGAACCGCAGCAGCTCGAAGGCCTTCGGGGACAGGTGCATGGGTACGCCGTCCAGCGTAACCTCGCGGTTCAGGGTGTCGAGCTGGCAGCGTCCGAAGTCGTAGCGCATAGGCAGCAAACCTAGAGAAACCCTGGAACGTCCTCGAGACTTCCGGTCCCCATTGGCCGTCATTGTGCACGTCTCCGGGCGTCGATCGCTGCATCCTATGCGCAAACAGCATCGAAGGAATCGCTTTTCTCCAGGTCTCGGCGCCGCCTCGTCGTGTCCCTCGGCACGCCTCTGCTGGCCCAGAGCAACATGGGCACCTGGGCCGGGAACATCGCCAAGTCCACCTAACCTTGTCGTGGCAGAATTCTGGCGACACGACCCCATGCTCGACCTGAAGCCAGACCGCTGCGAATTGGACCCGATCGAGCTCGCGCCGATCGCGGAGATCCGGGCGCCATCCGCGACCGCACGCGCGAACTGACGCGGCTGCTGCCCGGCACGGCTCGCACCGTCCGGCGCAATGGAGGTGATGGTCGAAGCCGCCAGCGACCACTGTCCGTCGAGGATCGCGCGGCCACCGGCGCCGTGCTCGCCCGGCTGATCAAGGAGAACATCGGCTTGTCTGCGAAGGTGACCGTCACGGAGCCTGGCGCGGTGGAGCGCAGCCAGGGCAAAGCCCGACGCGCCATCGACAACAGGCCGAAGGAGTAGCGCCGGAACCAGAGAAACGCCATGGCTGACGACGGCTCGAAGTCATCCACCAGACCCGCCAGGAGTAGGCGCTCACGCAGTCGTTGAGAGGTCGGCGGCTCGGCTCAGCCTCCGACCTCCTACGAACGTTCGGAAAGAGTGTGCTCTCGACGCCGGCGCTACCGGCTGCTCGTGGCGGCCGGTGCGATCCGGCTCAAGTCGGCGCGACGCGTCGAGATGAACTCCTGCCGGAAGGTGACCATCTTGTTCAACTCGGCGCTCATCGCCGCCCACTGGGCTCCGAAGAACTTCTGCAGGAGCTCAGGGCCCGACGGCCCGTCGAAGTCGCTCATCGTGCTGACCTGCTGGACGCGCCGGTAGGTGTAGCCGCTGTTGGTGCCGACCCGCAGCACCGACCGCGCGACGACGGGCTTCCCGGCCGCGGCTTCATACGCCGGCTTGAGCTTCGTCAGCATCGCTTCGTAGTCGCTCGCCATGGCCGGCTGCACGCGGACGATCTGCGCGCGCACGAAGTTGCCGGGCGCCGCCGGAGTGCCGCCCTGGTTCGCTGACTGCGCGGGCAGGTTCTCCCACACCTCGGTCACCGACCGCTCCGTGGCGCCCCGCCTTCCTTCATCAGGCGTTCCGCCTCTGCCTGGCCGTAGGCCTTGACCATCATCGCGGGAATCGTGCTCCAGGCGCCGCGGTCGGCCCACGAGTTGAAGTTCAGCGCCACGCGGTAGGTACCGCCGGGTTTGCCGAGCGACACGGTGTACGACGTCCAGTAGGTCTTGGCTCCGGCCTTGTCGGCGGCCACGATCAGCTTCTTGATGTAGTTCTCGAACACGAGCTCCTGACCGGGCTTGACGCTGACTTCGTTGACCTGCTGGTACCGGGCCGCGCCCTGCGGGAATGCCACCTGAGCCGAGAGCAGAACGAACGGCGCAACGAGACACATCACCTGGTGCTTCATACACACTCCTGGTAGACCACTGGCACCTGACCTGGAATCGCGATGCGGTACCCGGGCAGCGATCTGGTAACGCGGATTATGGCGGTCAGCGGGACGGGAAGTTCTAGGGAAGTTCTAGGGTTTCACTAGGCGGCGCGACGACCGAATGCACCTTCCGGCGACCAACGACCCCACGTTGGCTGCGACCGCGAGCAGACGCGTGACCCCGCCGAACTCCCTGCGTCCCAGCCGTGTCTGCTGAGCGTGGTGCCCACGCGGGTCTTCACGTCCGACGGCGTGAAGCGAACCGTTCGGCGGCGATGTCTATGGTCTGTTCCCGGGGGCCGGGCTGCGCCTGCTCCGCCGTCAGCGCGCGTCCGCTACGTCGACCCGCACGGGTACGTTGACGCGCGAACGGAGCTCAAACCATGGCAGAAATAGTCAAGTCCTGCACAGACATTCTTCTTGGGAAAATGCGCGAAAACCAGTCTGGACTATTCGAATAATATCTCTCACCACAGACCGCTTAAGGGGTCCAGCAGTGAATACCGCTTAAGAGATGTGCGGCAACAACATTGCGGCTCGGTCGTCGGTGGTCTTCTCGCTCGAATTCGCGTGAGACGCGTCGGCCAACACGTTTGGGGAGGATACAGACTATGACTCGAATCCTATGGCGTATCAGGTTCAGCGTCCTTGGCGCCGCGCTCGTGTGCGTCGCCCTCGGCGGTCTTGGAGTGAGGACCGGCGCACAACAGGTCGAGGGCCTCTTCGGTGGTGCGGTGGCGTTTGAC
>JANORI010000690.1:0-2423 GCA_031415235.1 Acidobacteriota bacterium
TCGACGATGCCGTTGCCGCCCATCATGTCGCGCGCCAGGCGCGCGATGTCGAGCGCCTTGCCGCACGAGTTGCGCTTGAGCAGCGACGTGATCTCGGGCGCCGCGGTGCCCTCGTCCTTCATGCGGCCCAGACGCAATACCGCCTGCAGACCCAGCGTGATCTCGGTCTGCATGTCGGCGAGCTTCTTCTGAATCAGCTGGTTGGCCGCCAGCGGTCGACCGAACTGCTTGCGGTCCATCACGTAGTCGCGCGCCCGGAACCAGCAGTCCTCGGCCGCGCCGAGGGCGCCCCAGGCGATGCCGTAGCGCGCGCTATTGAGGCAGGTGAACGGCCCCTTGAGCCCCCGCACATCGGGGAAGGCGTTCTCTTCGGGACAGAACACCTGGTCCATCACGATCTCGCCGGTGAGGCTGGTGCGCAGGCCCACCTTGCCGTGCGTGGGCGGCGCCGACAGACCCTTCATGCCCTTGTCGAGCACGAAGCCGCGGATTCTGTCGTCGTCGTCCTTGGCCCACACGATGAACACGTCGGCGATCGGGCTGTTCGAGATCCACGCCTTGTTGCCGGTCAGCGCGTAGCCGCCGTCCACCGTCACGGCGCGCGTCGTCATGCTGCCGGGGTCGGATCCCGAGTTCGGTTCGGTCAGGCCGAAGCAGCCGATCCATTCGCCGGTGGCCAGCTTGGGCAGATACTTCCGCTTTTGCGCCTCGGTGCCGAACTCGTAAATGGGCACCATCACGAGCGAACTCTGCACGCTCATCATCGAGCGGAAGCCGGAGTCCACGCGCTCCACTTCGCGCGCCACCAGGCCGTAACTGACGTAGTTCAACCCTGCGCCGCCGTAGGCCTCGGGAATCACGATGCCCAGCATGTCGAGCGCGCCCAGCTCGCGGAAGATCGACGGATCGGGCTGCTCGTGGCGGAACATCTCGAGCACGCGTGGCGCAAGCTTGTCCTGGCAGTAGGCGCGGGCGGTCTCGCGCACCATCCGCTCTTCGCTCGTGAGTTGCTGGTCGAGGAGCAGCGGGTCGCTCCAGGTGAATCGCGCGTCGTTGTTGGTGGCCATGGATGTGCTCGAAACCTGGATCGGCCGCCTGCGGTCCGGTCCGGCAGGCGTGCCGTCCCCGATGATGCCATGAAACCCGCGCGCGGCTAGAAGTGCACCTTCGCGGCGAGCTGGATCACGCGGGGATCCCCTGCGGTCGTGATGGTGCCGAAGGCGGCAGAGCCGAGCACGCCGTTTGGCGCGCCGAACGCCGGAGTGTTGGTGGCGTTGAAGACCTCCACGCGCAGTTCGAGGGCCGCGGATCCACCTAACGGCACACGCCTCGTGATGGCGAGGTCGAGGTTCCGGTAGCCCGGGCCGCGTACGGGATTGCGAGAACTCGACCCCAGCGTGAACTGCGGCGCCGCGGCGAATGCGGCAGTGTTGAACCAGCGGCTCGTGGACTGCTCCCGCGCCGGGAGCGTTGGCTCACCAACGAGATTGGGACGCTGCGTACCAAAACCGGCAAAGGCGTTGGTGTTGGTCGCCTGCGTGACCGCCACGGGCATGCCCGATTGCAGCGTGAGCACGCCGGCCGCGCTCCAGTCGTTCACGATCGCGCCGACGAGGCCACGCGCGCGGCGCGCCCGGCCAGCGCCGAACGGCAGGTCCCACACGGCCGACGCCACCAACACATGGGGAATGTCGCCCGTCGAATAGTCCCGCTCGAGACGACGATTGAAGCTGTCGGCGACCGGGGCGTCGGCCACCGGTCCCGTCAGCACCGACCCGTCGAAGACCGACGACGCGTCGTCGCGCAACGTCGACCGCGTGTAGCTGACCAGATACGACAGTCCGCTCGCCACCCGCTGTTCGAGCCTCACGTAGGCGCCCTGATAGAACGACGTGCCCACGTTGTTGCGATAGTGGCTCACGGTGGTGTACTGCGGGTACGACTTCAACAACTGCGCCACGGGAATCGTCGGATCGCCCAGGGACGAGGACCGCGGGACCTGGCCGAAGTACGGATTCGGTACGCGCTCGAGCAGCGCGGACCCGAGCGCGAGTTGGTCGACCGAAAGCTGGTTCAGGTTCGTGTCCGGAATGCCCACGCGCGTGACCTTCGAGCCCACGTACGCCACCTGCACCGAGAGGCGCGAGGTCAGGTCCCGCTGAGCTGACGCATGCCACTGCTGCACGTAGCCGGAGCCCAGGTCGCGGTCCACCGCGAACACGCCCTGGCCTAGACCGGCCGCCGAGGTAAGCGGGATCGGGTCCACCCGCGGGCCATCGGCCAACGTAAACGCCGGCGTGAGACTGTCGAGCGTGCGCTGCGACACGGTCTGCACGAACGGAAAGGCGGGCGTCGTGAACGGTGTGGTGATGCCCGTCATCTCGGTCCACACGAGACCGTAGCCGGCGCTGATGACGGTCGTG
>JANORI010000691.1:0-5747 GCA_031415235.1 Acidobacteriota bacterium
TCGTGAGTCGCCGGCCTGCCCACTCCTGGATGACGACCTGCGGGCGCTCGCGCTCGATCACGCGCGGGTCCACGTCGGGCTCCCACAGATAGAGTGCGCGGCTGAAGTGTTCCGACAGGAACGGCACGAGCGCTGATCCGAACGAGTCGCGAAAGATCACCGCGCGGGGCAGATCCGCGCGCGTGTTCGTGCTCACCAGCCTCGGTTCGTCGAAGTTGAGGTCGGGCGCGGCAGGCTCGACAACGCGCGCCGTCGACCGCACAGGCCGCAAGCGCGGCTCGTCTTCGTAGACCCGCGTCTCGAGTCCGAGCATCCGCGCCAGGTCGCGCCCGGGGGCATGCACGTCGGTCCGCGCGAACGCGCTGTCGGGTGTGGATGCGAGCCCGGGTCGCGTGTGGGCAGCGAGCACGTCGAGCTGCTCGAGAATCGTCCGCGTCGCGACCGCTGCTCCCAAGTCGTTCCAGTGGCTGTCGGTGCGATGGTAGATGCGAGCCTCGCGCTTGGCCGCAAGCAGTGCCGGCCGCAAGTCGAGCGCGGCCACGCGCGTGTGCCCGCGCAGGTGCGCCACGAGCTGATCGGTGCGCGAGGTCTCGCTCGTGCGCCGAATCGTGTCGGGCATGAACTCGGGATACATCGTGTGCTTGTCGGGCACGATCACGAAAAGATACGTAATGCCGCGGGCCGCGAGCCAGTCCTGTGTGTGCTGCAGGGTCGTGGCCCACGTGTCGAGGTCCGCGGGACTGAGTGGCGACTGGTTGATGTAGTCCTCGAGCGCGCCGTCGTCGCCGTAGAAGAGCCACCCGTCCTTGCCGAGGATTACGGTGGGCGACGGCGACACCCGCAGGACCAGCAGCCGGAAGGCGGCCTGCCAGCGCACGAGCCGGCTGCGAAACGCGAAGTGATCCTGAAAGTAGCTCGTGAAGCCGGCTGGGACGGCCGCGATCGCGGACCAGGTGGGGGAGAGTTGTGGCGGCGGGGCGAGGTCGCGATTCTCGCCACGCGTCATGCCGGCATCCACGCCGGCCAGCGTGGCCAGACCCGGCAGCGCGAGCGTGACCAGAAAGAGCGCCACGATCGCGCGCTCCCACGCTGGGTGCAGACGGCATTCCCGCGTCGCGCGCGGCGACGGTGTGGGGGCAGCAGGGGAAGGGGACACGGACGACGGCATCGTCAGAACCGGAAGTAGATGAACGGGCTGTAGGTGCGTGCGGCGCTCAGCATGATCGACGCGCCGAGCAGCACGACGAGGGCGACGGTGGCCAGTGCAGACGGCGCCCAGGCGAGCGGGCCATCCACGTTGCCGGCGGTGCCGCCGCCCGAGCGCCACCGGCACGCGAGCATCGACAGCACCGGCGTGGCGCCGACCACACCACAGCCGAAGGCGATGGCTAGCTCCGGCGTCACGTGCCACCACCATCCGTAGGTGGTCGGCAAGCCCTCGCCGAAGCCGGCCATGGCGCGCAGCATCCCGCCCGCGCCTGCGAGCGTGTCGGCGCGGAACAACACCCACCCGACCATCACGACGAGCAGGGCATACACGTGGCCGCCGGCGCGTCGCGCCAGGCTCGGCGCGGTCCGCGGGTCGCGCGCACCCAGGCGCTCCAGGACCAGGAACGCGCCGTGGAAGAGTCCCCAGACCACGAAGGTCCAGCTGGCGCCGTGCCACAGCCCGCACAAGAAGAACACGGCCACCAGGTTCACGTGCGTGCGCCTTGACGACCCGCGGTTGCCGCCAAGCGGCACATAGACGTAGTCGCGGAACCATGACGAGAGCGAGATGTGCCAGCGGCGCCAGAAGTCCTGCACCGAGGCGGCTGCGTAGGGATAGCGGAAGTTCTCGGGGAAGCGGAAGCCGAAGAGGCGCCCCAGACCGATCGCCATGTCGGAGTAGCCCGAGAAGTCGAAGTAGATCTGCAGCGTGTAGCAGGTGACGCCGAGCCACGCCAGTGGCGCGGTCAGTTCCGCCATCGGCAGCGCGAAGATGTGGTCGGCAGGCCCCGCGACGATGTTGGCGACGAGCATCTTCTTGGCCAGCCCGATGATGAAGCGACGAGCGCCGCAGGCCAGATCGGCCATCGACACGACCCGCGCGGTGAGCTGGGCGGCGATGTCGCGGTAGCGGATGATGGGCCCGGCGATGAGCTGCGGGAAGAGCAGCAGGTAGAGCGCCGCCGCCACCGGCCCTTTTTGCGCCACGGCATCCCCCCGCTTCACGTCGACGACGTACGAGACCGCGTGGAAGGTAAAGAACGAGATCCCGATTGGCAGCGCGATGGCCGGCACTGGCACCGGCGTTACGCCTGCCATGGCCAGGGCCGCGTTCACGTTGGCCACGACGAACTCGGCGTACTTGAACACCCCGAGCACGAGCAGGTTCGCCGCTACGGTGATGCGCAAGAGGAGCGACGCCGCCGGTACGTCGCCGAGCGCGTCGATGCGCAGGGCCGCAAAGTAGTTGACGGCAATCGACCCAAGCATCAGCCACGTAAAGGTGCCGCCGCCCGTGGCATAGAAGGCGATGCTGGCCACGAGCAGCAGGGCGTTCTTCGGCAGGGGCAGGGCGTAGAGCGCCAGCAGCACCGGCAGAAATACGAACAGGAACGTGGGCTCAGTGAACAGCACGGCGACGGTCCGCGGGCGAGGGTCGATCTCGAGGCTGCCCACGCGGAGGCGACGGCGTTGAGCGGTTCGACGATAGCACAGCGGGTCTCTCCTCCAGACCCGCCCTATACTGGTGCACCACGATGACACGCCTGCGCGCTGCCCTGTCTGGCCTGATGCTCTGCCTGCTCGTTGCCTGTGCCGAACAAGGGGCTGTCCCGGGTGGCGCCGCGCCACCGCCGCCGGCCGTGCTGCCGGTCGCGGCGTCGGTTCCCGAGGCCGTGAAGGGGTGGCGTGAGTATCCGCTACGCGACGGCGTCGTCTCGATCCAATCCGCGAAGTGGCGCACCGATACGGTCCACGTACCCGTGCCGGCCGGTGACGGACTCGAATACAAGCTGACGATGAAGAAAGGCGAAGGGCTGGTCTACAACATCGCCTATGGCACGCTCGCCGACCCCGGCCTGATGCTGACCGAGTTCCACGGCCACACCGAGCAGATCGACGGCGTCGGCGACCTGATGTTCTACTCCAAGACCGGAGGGTCGCCCCAAAGCGGCGTGTTCACGGCGCCGTGGGACGGCATTCACGGCTGGTATCTCAAGAACGACAGCTCCAAAGAGGTGATCGTGACCTTGGAGCTGGCGGGCTTCTACGCCCTCCAAGCCAAGTAAGTCGCGTGCGCCCCGCGCCGCTGACTTAACGCGCGGTCGCTCGCCGCGTCACTGGCCGTCGGCGAAGGCGTCGAGCAGCACCGGCGTGACGGCGTGCATCTTCGAAATGGCGGGATGCCGGGGCGCCAGGCCGGCGGTGAAGCCGCGCCGCAGCAGCCGGTCGAGCACGGCGCGCCGGTTGGTGACGACGTGCACCGGCACCTCCCATGAGGCACCCTCGCCGGTCACCACCGCCGGGGGCTGGTGATCGCCAATCAGAATCATCACGAGGTCGCGGTCCGCGCGGAAACGCAGATAGCCGCCAAACGTGGCGTACGCGTAATTGAGCGCGGCCACGTAGCCGGGGCCGAGGTCGAGCCAGTCGGGCGGCACGTCGTACGCCTGCTGGAGCGCCTGGGCGTCATAAGGGTCGGGCGTGAGCGCGCGGGTCCAATCGGGCTGATACGGCGGCACGGGCGTGAACGGCGTGTGGCTGCTGATGGTGGGGAACACGACGAACACGGGTGCGCGGTCCTCCGGCGCCGGTGCGACCTCGAGTGCGTCCACCTTCGCGAGGCAGAACTGATCGGTGACATCCCACCAGCCAAACGACGGTCCCTGGTAGGCGAGGTCCGGTGCACCGTAGATCGTGTCGAACCCGTAGAACTTGCCCTCGGGCCATCCGCTCTGGATGCCCGGCATGATGGCCACGCTGCGATAGCCCTGCCTGGCAAACGGCGCGACCATCGTCTCGCGCTGTTGAGCCATGAGCCGCGTGTTCATGGCACCGTCGCGGACCTCGGTGCCCGACAGCAGACTGATGTGGGCGAGCCACGACTCGCCTCCGAAGGTCGGCGACTCGACGTAGGCCGACACGACCTCGCGGCCGCTGTCGCTGATGTCGGCGGCCAGCCGCGTGCGGGCGGCGGCGAGCTCGGTCGCAAACACCGGCCGGTCCCAGCTCACCGCGCCGTAGGACTCAACGAAGATCAGGAACACGTCTGCGCCGCGCACGTTCGCGAGATTCGAGGCAAGGGTCGGCGCGGGTCCGAGCTCGCGCAATCCGGCGCCGCTCCACTCGTAGGCGAACTGCCGCGCCTGTTGCGCCCACACCAGCGTGACCGGCGTGGCCACGCCCGGCCACCGCGGCACGCGCTCGTCGAGCCGCTGCACTGCGCCAAGGGCCGCCACGACCAATGCCAGTCCGACCAGGGCGCGCCGCTGCCGGCCATCTCTTGTCGCGTCCACGACGCGGGCGAAGGCCCACCGGATGGGCGCGTAGAGCACGAGCGGCACCACGACGACGGCGCCGAGGACGGCGCCGATCACCCACGGCGAGGCGACGAAAGCCAGCATGGCGCCCACCGCCGGCACGTGCGGCATGTCCCAGTACAGGTTGATGTCGCGGCCCCAGAGCGACTGCGTCGTCACGGCGGCGTACCGCCCAAGCATCAGCAGCACCCAGAATGCCGACAGCCCCCGCAGCACGCCCCGCTGGTGCGTGGCCACCGAGCGGCGCAGGTACACCAGCCCGAGTACGCCGGCCGCCAGCTCCAGCGACACATCGCCGCTCATCCGCACGAACGGCGTGGGCCAGATGTTGTCGAGGGTGAGCGCCCCGTTGAGCAGTGCGAGGGCTAGAGCGAGCACCGCCCAATGCGGTGCGTCATCTCGGTTCTCGTCCGTCACGTCGATGCGGTCAGCGTACCTCAACCGTGCGATTGCTCACAGCATCTCTCCGCACACGTCGTGTCCCGGCCGGTGAGCCGTGCGATTCAAGGCGCGAAGTCACGAATCGCGGCCACCGTGGGCGCATCGAGCTTCTGCAGCATCGCGATGAGCAGCTCCACCATCTGGTCGAAGTCGCGACGGTTGATGACCCCGTTGTGCGCGTGCGTGTAACGAGCTGGCACGAGCAGATTCACCGTGGGCACCCCGCCGTTGCTCTTCTGGATCTCGGCCGAGTCGTCGCCGTAGCCCTGCACCAGATCCAGCTGCAGCGGCAACTTCCTGTCGGCCGCCGTCTGCTTCACAAACACGCTGAGCTTGCGGTTGGGGAGTGCGGAGGAGTCGTAGACGAAGAGCACCGGCCCGCCGCCGAGCACGGCCTGCGTCTCTTCGGGGCGGCCGGGGAAGACGTCCCCGGTGATGCCGCCTTCAATCGCGATGCCCAGATCGGGCCTGATCACGTCGGACGCCGTGTGCGCGCCGCGCAAGCCGATCTCTTCCTGCGTGGTGATGGCGTAGACGATCTGGTTGGGATGAGGCGTGGTGGCCAGCCGGCGCATCACCTCGACGACCACCGCGCAGCCGACGCGGTCGTCCCATGCCTTGCCGAGGTAGTTGCCCGTGCCGTTCAACACCTCGAACGGCGCGTCGGGCACGATCGGGTCACCCACCGAGATGCCCATGGCGCGCACCTCGGCTTCGGTCGTGGCGCCGACGTCCAGGTACAGGCTGTCGCGCGAGTACACGCGCGTGCGCTCGTCGGCC
>JANORI010000692.1:0-6415 GCA_031415235.1 Acidobacteriota bacterium
GGCAGCGGCAGCAGCTGCGACATGCCCTGGCACTTGTGCATGCTGCGCGCTTCGCCGGCCACTTCGTTGCACGTCCGGCCGATCATCGGGTCGTAGGTCTCGCCGCCGGTGAAGCTGAAGAGCGACGACGCGCCCTCGCCCGCCAGCGGCTGGCCGCGGCCACCGGGGCCACCGAATCCCGCCGTGTAGTAGAACTTCTTCGGCTGCCACGGTCGCAGACCCGCCGCGATCTGGTCGGGGAACGCGCTCGGGTCGGCCGCCGCGCGAAACGCGTCGAGGGTGATGCGCGACGAGGTCTGGTGGTGCTGGCCGCCGCCCCCACCGTCGAATACGAAGCCCACGATCACGTCGGGACGAATCGTGCGGATCATGCGCACGTAGTCGCCCAGGATCTCCTGCTTGCCCCACTTCTCCAGCGTCTCTTCCACGCTGAACGAGAAGCCGAAATCGACCGCGCGGGTGAAGTACTGCTCGGCGCCGTCGAACTGGTGCACGGCCGCCAGTTCCTCGGTGCGCAGCACCGCCAGCGCCTCGAAGATCTCGGGGCCGATCTCGTTCTGTCCGCCTTCGCCGCGCGTGGCCGTCACAAGCGACGTGCGGAAGCCCTTGGTGTGGCCGAAGTAGGCCAGCAGCGCGTTGTTCTCGTCGTCGGGATGGGCCGTGGTCATCATCACGTTGCCCACGGTGTCCAGCTTGCGCAGCGCCAGCTCGAGGGCGGGCCGCCCGGTCATGGCCGAAATCGGACGCAGCCGATTCTGGGCGCCCGTGGGCACAAACGATGTGGACAGCGCGAGGGCAACGAGCACGGCAGCAAACGGCAGTCGGCGCATGGGAGCGGATCCTGCGGCAGGCGAGGCTCTCGTCCCAGAACCTGGAGATCGGGTTCCGCCGGACGTTCGCGGCCGCGCGTCAATCGTACAGGAGTCGGACACGCCGTGGAAGGTCAGGGGCGCCTGGCAGCCGAACGGCCCCTACCCGTAGTCGACTTCGGGCGACGGCTGGTCGACCAACCGCGATCGACCCGAAAGGCGCCCTCCTAGAACCGCACCACGACGGTGATCGACGCAGCCCGGCCAGGCGCGAGCACGGCGCGCACGTCCTGGCTGGCGAAGTAGGTCTCGCCAGACAGGTTGCGTACGAGACCTCGCACTTCCAGTCGCTTCATCGCCGTCACGCCTGCGCCCAGGTCAATCAACGTGTAGCCGGGCACGACGCGTTCGGTGGGACCGGGCCGATCGTCATTGGCAAACCACGCGGCGCGAGCCTGCAGGAAGCCGCGCGCGCCCAGGGTCCGCCGTACCTGCACCGACCCGGTTTCCGTGGACATGCCATCGAGATACGAGCTGGCGTCGAGCGCCCGGCCGCGCGCCACCTGCATGGCGGTGTCCACGGTGATGCGCCCGGGCAGGTCGAGCTGCGATTCCACCTCCACGCCGCGCAGCTGCGCGCGGCCGCGGTTGCGGAAGAAGAAGTCGTCGGGCGTTGTCTGAAAGCGCTCGATGAGGTCGGCGATGCGGTAGTGATACGCGTAGGCGGCGGCCCGCACGCGGCGCGAGGTGTAGCGCACGCCGGCATCGAATTGCAGGCTGGATTCGGGATCGAGACCGGGATTGCCCGTGATGAAGCCGCGTGCTGACGGTCCACGGAAGTAGCGATCCGATAGCACAGGATCGCGAAACCCGCGCGCCGCCTGGGCGGTGAGTGTGAATCCGCGGTAACTGCCGGCGGTCAGCGCCACAAAGCCCGAGGCCGCACCGTGGTTCGTGCTGCGGTCGCCGTAGAACCCGCCGCGGTTGGTGGTCGAGATGTAGTCGACCCGCGCGCCGCCAGCCAGCGACACGGATGGCGCCACCACCGCCTCGAGGCTCGAGTAGATGGCCCGATCGCTGCGGCGGGCAGAGTCAATCGCCACATTCTGGGTGGTCGTGACCGCACCCGCCACCGTGTGGCGCTCGAAGATGTCGAGGGCGCGCAGGCCCGCCCGGCCGTTCACGTCCAGGCCGAGTTCCCAGCGCGCGCGTCCAAGGGCGCGGCGGCCGTAGGCGCGGAACTGGAAGTCGTGCGCGCGCACGTCGGCGCGGTCCACGCTGCGCGGCGATGTGGCGGTAGCGACCCGGTCCTGATCTGTGACCTGTCCGTAGTGTCCGTAGAACGCGTTCAGGCCCAGTTCCTCGAATGGACCAGCGCCGGGTTTGTCGTACTCGGCGGTCACGCGGTGCGAGTCCTCGCGAGGATAGAAGAAGCGGACGGCGCCCGAGTTGTTGCGGGGGCGTTCGATGTCGCGGCCGAAGTCGCCCTGATAACCGGCCGACAGGAACCCGCCCGAGGCCACGTGGGTGACACGAGTGAGCAGGCCGTGGTCGCGGTAGCCCGAGTTGAACACGGCGCCTTGCGGGCTGTGCCAGTTGTCGGCCTGACGCCCGTGCACGGCCAGCAGCAGGGAGCCGCGGGCGAGGCCCTTCGATACGTCGGCGCCAATCCGGCGCTCGGGCACGCCCTCGCCCAGGGTGGCCGACACGCGCGCGGCCACCGGCGACCCCGGCGCCACTTTTCGGGTGGTGATGGCAATCACGCCGCCAAACGCGTCCGACCCGTACGCGACCGAGCCCGGTCCTCGCGCCACGTCGACGCCTTCGAGGATCTCGGGGTCAAGAAAGGTCGCGCTCGACCCGGCGCGACGTTCCGAGTTCACGCGCGCGCCGTCGATCAGAATCAGCGTGCGGCCGCCCGACAGTCCGCGCAGGGCCGGGACGGCGGCCTGGCCCTCGCTCACCTGGTTCACGCCGGCGACATTCTCGAGCGCCTGCACGAGGTTCGACGGCACACGGGTCTGGATCTCCGCCTGCGACAGGCTGGCCGTGGCGGCCGAGGGCGTCGCTTCGATGTCGGGCGCCGCGCCAGACACGGTCACACGCTCGCTCACGAGCGATTCCACGGTGAGCACGAGCGGCTGGCCGGCCTCGAGACGCTCGACCAGAATCGGCTTCAAGAACAGGCCACCGGGCGCGACGATCAGCACCTCGAATGGGAGCGGCGGATCCGGCGTCCACGTGAAGCGGCCGTCGGCGTCGGTCATCGCGGTGCCGGAACGACCGAGGATGCTGACCTCGGCGCCGGCCACCGGCGTGCCATCGACGTTCACCACGCGTCCGGTGAACGCGTGCGCCTCCGCCACGCACATGACGGCGAGCGCAAAGACCACCAGGGAACGGAGGCGGGGCATTTCTGCAACGAGAATGAGCGCAACCGGAGGAGGCCACTCGGCGCGGCCCCCTTCCGAAGGCACGCTAGAACACGAAGCGGAAGCCCACCTGCACCTGACGCTGCTCGTAGCCCTGATTGGGAGTCAGCTGATCGCCGCTCGTGGGCAGCACGCCGGCGCCAACGCCGGTCGGCAGGCCGGTCACCGGATTGACGGTGATGGCGGCGTTCTGCACGCCACTCCACTGTACGGTGTTGAAGAGGTTCTTCACTTCGGTAATCACTTCGGCCTTGCGCGCGCCGCCGAGCGGCACCTGACGCGACAGGCGCAGGTCCACGTTATAGCGCGCCGGCAGATTCAGCGAGTTGCGCGTCACGCCCGACGGCCGGTCGCTGCCGATGCCGTCGTTGTTGATCTCACCGGGATTGGCGCGCAGGTTGATCGGAATGCCGCTGGCAAACTGCATGGCCACGCCCAGAATGGTGCCGTTCACGAGGCCGCGCGCGAAAGCGTTGCCGCCGTCGATGGAGGGACGCGCCACGATGCTGCCCGAAAAGGTGTGGCGCTGGTCGAGCACGTTGGGACCCAGGTCGAAGTCGAGGCTCTCGGGGTTGGTGCGACCCGCGTCGCCGGTCACCGACAGCACGCCGGTGATGGGCGCGTTGTCTTCGCTCTTGCCGAGGGTGTAGGCGAAGTCGAATTGGATGCCCTTCAAGTTGCGGCCCGTCAGCTGCGCGGTCAGGTTCTTGTAGGTCGACTCGCCGAGCGACTCGATCTGGTTGATCACGTTGTAGCGCGGGTCGAGGCGGGTGTTCGAGTTGACCGCGGTGCTGTAGATGGGCCGGCCGTCGTCCAGCCGGCCAGTCGGATTGATGGCGTTGATATTGCTGATGAGCGGCAGGTTGTAGCCGCGCGCGTAGGACGCGCCCACCGAGGCCGCGAAGTGGTCGTTCAGCTGGCGTTCGATCTGCACGTTGTTCTGCCAGTTGTTGGCCACCTGGAAATCACGCGACACCGTGGTGAGCGTGTTCGGCGTGGCGCCGGCGCCGGCCGACAACACCGCCGGATAGGCCGGAGCGCCGACCTGCGTCGGCTGGAACGAGGCCGCCGCGCGCTGGTTGGTGCCGTCGTTGATGAGCGACTGCTCGTAGCTGGCCAGCAGCGCCTGATCGTACATGATGCCGGTGTTGGCGCGCACCACGGTACGACGGTCGCTGCCGACGGTCCACACCACGCCGAGGCGCGGGGCGAGGTTGTTCTTGTCGACCACGAAGTCGCGGGAGGTGTCGAAGGGCGAGCTGGCGTTGGGCGCCGGCACGTCGTAGACGTCGTAGCGCAGTCCGTAGAGCACCTTCAGCGAGTCGGTGAGACGCCAGTCGTCCTGGATGAACAGCCCGTAGAGGTTCGACGAGAAATCCAGGTCGGGTTCACCGAAGTACTGCTGGAACGTGTTGTAGGAGAACGGATTCGCGCCGCTGCGTGCGGCCTGGTAGGCCGCCACCGTCGCGAACGTGTACAGCTGAAAAGGCGTGCTGGTGCGCGAGTCGGCCACGTGCTGGGCGTCGAAGCCGACCTTGAACGAGTGGTCGCCTGCCAGATAGGTGAGGCTGTCGTTCACCTGCGCCACGTCCTGGGTGAAGCCAAAGCCGGCGTCGGCGAGGTTGGCGACGGGACCGCCGAAGTTGGCCACGTTCGGAATGTTGATGGCAGGACCCGTGCCGGCCAGTTCCGCCGGCGTGCGGCCCTGCGCGCGCGTGGCGTACTGCACGCGCAGTTCGTTCAGCAGGTTGGTACGGTTGGTGGAGATGAGCTGCACGGCCGTCGAGTGCTGCCGGTCAGCGAAGTCGGTCGCGCGCTGCACCGAGCCGATGCCGCCGCCCACGTTCGCGGTGATGAAGTTGTCGAAGAAGATGTAGCGCAAAGACACGCGATTGGCGTCGTTCAACTGGTGGTCGATCTTGCCGATGGCAAACTCGGTATTCAGACCGCGCGGCTGGTAGCGAGGCTCGTTCAAACCGAGCAGCGCCTGGTTGGCCGGCGTGATCGTGATGACGGCGCCACCCGACAGGTCGCGTTCCGTGTGCTCGTAGCCGCCGAAAAAGTGCGTCTTGTTCTTTACGATGGGACCACCGATGTCGGCCGTGTAGACGTTCACGTCGGTTGGCGGTTTGGTGCTGTCGTTCCGCTCGCCCTGCGTGAAGAAGGGGAACGCCGCCATCGGCTTGCGCTGCAGGCGGTAGCTGCCCTGCCCTCGGTAGGTGTTGGTGCCCGAAGGCGTGATGGCGTTGTAGATGAGGCCCATCGTCTGGCCGAACTCGGGCGCGTAGCCGGTCGTCACGACCTTGACCTCGCGAATCATCACTTCCGACATCGGCATCTGCCTCAAGCCGGCGCGATCCTTCTGGGTGTTGTTGCTGCCGTCGATCTGGTAGTTGATGCGCATCAGCGCTCCATTCGACGTGAGGCGCGGCACGCCGAATTCGGAGTTCTCGAAGCCGACGACGCCGGGCTGCAGCAGCGCGAAGTTGTAGGGGTTGCGTGAGGTGAGCGGCAGCGTCTTCATCTCAGCCTCGGTAATCGTGCGGCCCTGTTCGATCTTGCTGAGGTCGACCAGCGGCGCGTCGGCAGTGACCGAGATGGTCTCGCTGAGCGCGCCGACGCCGAGCTTCATGCTGATGACCGCCGTTTGTCCGGCCGAGAGGTTGATGCCCAGCTGCTCGATCTTCTTGAAGCCCGGCAGCTCGGCCTCGACCTTGTACCGGCCGAGCGAGAGCAGCGGCGCGCGGTAGAGACCGCTTTCGTTCGTGACGACGACGCGCGTGTCGCCGGTGTCAAGGTTGGTAATCGTGACGGTGACGCCGGGCAGCACGCCGCCCGATTCGTCGGAGATGATGCCTTCAATCGACCCGTTGATGGCGGTCGACTGAGCGGCGGCGGAACCGACCGCCGCGACGAGCAAGGCGAGAGTGACAATCAGACGACGCATGGGGTACGAGCCTCCAAAGCAAATGCAGTGCAATGCGTCAGTATACCCCCCGGTCAGCGGCAGGACCGGACGCGGCCGGATGACGGCTAGCAGCCCGTGGTGAAAGTCCGGCGAGCACCGAGACCGACGAGGCGCCTCGGCACCCCAACGCGGCTGCCGCGTCGGGGACCCCGCCCCGCGGGCCAGGCGCGACGACGGCCGGGGCCCCCGCCGCGCGTGGTGTGCGC
>JANORI010000693.1:0-4133 GCA_031415235.1 Acidobacteriota bacterium
TCGCGGTCCTCGGTTGGGGCGTCGGCAGATGGGTTTACGACGATCCGGCCTGGCGGCAGCTTGCTGACGAGTTGCAATGTGGTCTTCTCCGCGTCGTGGTCAGCAACAACGGCGGGCCTGCAGATCCTCTTAGCCTACCCGTGGCCGAACAATCCGTGAGGAATGCGTCGCTCGGAGGCGCCGAAGCCCTTCTGAAGATTCTCAATGAATTCGCACGGCAGCCGGGTCGTCCAGAGCTTCAAGACGCGAATCTGCTCCTGTGGGGACATTCAGCGGCCGGGAGCTTCGGAACGACCTTCGCCGCACTGCACCCGACCCGCACCATTGCGTTCGTCCGGTACCATTCACATTCTCGCGGTTTACCAGTGGACCTGACAGCCACTGCACGCGTCCCAGCCCTGCACTTTGCTGGTGAGAAGGACACGACCGCAGGGGTCGAGGACAGTGAAGCGCTTTGGAAATCAGGGCGGGCTCTCCAAGCACCGTGGACATTTGCCCTTGAACCTGGCGCCACACATGGTTCGTCCGAAGCGCTCAAGAAGGCGAACGAATTGGCGATCCCTTGGATTCGAGCTGTAGTCCAACAGCGACTTACGAGCAACGGCAAGGGTCTGCGCCCCGCCGATGACACGTCAGGATGGCGCGCAAGCAATACTGCCCTGGCCGTCGTGCCAGCAGCGTCATTCCGAGGCAACCAGGCAGAAGCTAGTTGGCTTCCGGACGAGGCGAGCGCTAGAGGGTGGCGCCTCGTCACCGGGAGTGCTGCGCCATAGATCTACGGTAACTGAACGCAGGGTACGGCCGCCTAACAGAGATTTGCAGCCGACGGCGGCTGGTGCGGTCATGCGCCGCCGCGGCTGACAGCTGACGTTCTGATCGCCCGATCTCCACACCTAGATCATCGGATCACCACATCACCAGATTCCGCATCCGGTACACTTCCACCGATGCGTCCCTCTCTGGCTCCCCTGCTCGCCACCACCGCGCTGGCGTGCCTGCTGGCCGCAGCCCCGGTGCAGGCCGATCCATTCGATGATCTCGCGCGCGAGGTGTGGACCTGGCGCGCGGCCACGCAGCCGTCGTCGGGCGACGACATCCCGCGCATCGAGCGGCCAGAGGGCTGGCTGCCTGACTGGTCGGCGGCCGCAGTCGCGGCACGACGAACCACGCTCTCGCAGCTCGCCGCCCGCTACGCCGCCATCGACCCGGCCGGCTGGCCCGTGCCGCGGCAAGTCGACTATCGCCTGATCGGCTCTGCGCTCGCGCGCGTGCGTTGGGAGCTGGATGGGGCCCCCGCGTGGCGCCGCGACCCCGCCTTCTACATCCAGCAGGCGCTTGGTCCGGTGTTCGACGTGCTGCTGCCCGTGCCGCCGGTGAGCGCCGCGCGCGCCGATCTCGTGATCGCACGACTCGACAACGTCACGCGCATCGTGGCCCAAGCCAAGGCCAACCTCGACGACGCGCGGGCGCCGTTTGCGCGCCTGGCCATCGACACCTTGGCGGACATCGATGCCAGGCTGACCACGCTGGCGCGTGAACTCGACGCCGCCGTGCCCAGCCACGCCGGGCGCTTCGCCGCACCGGCCACCGCGGCCGCGGCGGCGCTCGTCGACCTGCGGCGCTGGCTCGAGGGTCGCGTCGCGACGATGACGGCCGGCACCACTGTTGGCCGCGACGCCTACGTGCGCTTCCTGCGTGAGGTGGCGCTCGTGCCCTACACGCCCGACGAGATCGTGGCGATGGGCCGGCAAGAGTGGGAGCGCGCCGTGGCCTTCGAGGCACTCGAGCAGGGCCGCAACCGCGCGCTGCCGCAGTTGCCCATCTTTCCGAACGCGAGCACGCAAGTCACGACCGCGGCCTTTCAGGAGCAGGCGATTCGGCAGTTCCTCGAGCGCGAAGGCCTGCTCACGGTACCGGCCGGCGTGCGCCACTACCGCAATCAGCTCCTGCCGCCGTATCTCGCGCCGCTGGCCTTCCTGGGCGTGACCGACGACCTCACGGGCCCCACGCGACTCGCCGACGACGGGGTCAGCTACATCCGCGAGCCGCGCGCCGACCTGCCCTACTTCTACCTGTCTACCGCGCGCGATCCGCGCCCGATCATCGTGCACGAAGGGGTGCCCGGGCACTACCTGCAGCTCGTGCTGTCCTGGGCGCACGAGAATCCGATCCGCCGTCACTACTACGACTCGGGCGCCAACGAAGGGATCGGCTTCTACGCGGAAGAGATGATGCTGCAGGCGGGGCTGTGGCACGAGAGCCCGCGCTCGCGCGAGATCATCTACAACTTCGCGCGCCTGCGAGCTCTGCGGGTCGAGGTGGACGTGAAGCTCGCCACGGGCGTGTTCACCATTCCGCAGGCGGCGGAGCATTTGGAGAAGACCGTGCCGATGGACCACGCCACGGCGCTCGAAGAGGCGGCCTCGTTTGCCGCGGGCCCCGGTCAGGGCATCACGTATCAGATCGGCAAGCTCCAGCTCACGAGCCTGCTCGCCGATGCGCGGCGCGCACAGGGCGAGCGGTTCTCGCTGCGCGCCTTCCACGACTTCATCTGGAAGAACGGCAACGTGCCGCTGGCGTTGCTGCGCTGGGAACTGCTCGGCGACCGTCGCGATCTGGACCGGTTGCGATGAACACGTGTCGCATCGCGCTGGCCAACCTGCCGTTTCCCGCCACGCCGGATCGGGCCGTGACGCTGGCCATCGACGCCATTGCCGATGCGGGCCGCGAGGGCGCCGATCTCATCTGCTTTCCGGAGTGCTACGTGCCCGGCTACCGTGCCGTGGGCAAGGCGATCCCGCCGCCCGATTCGGCGTACCTCGAGCGCGCGTGGGAGGTGGTGGCCGCCGCAGCGGCGGTCGCCGACATCACGGTGGTGCTCGGCACGGAGCGGTTCGTCAACGGCGCCCTGCGGATCTCCACGCTGGTCGTGAACCGCGATGGCACGGTGGCCGGCATGCACGACAAGCTGCAGCTCGATCCCTCGGAAGAGCCGTTGTTCACCGCGGGCGATGAGCGGCGCGTGTTCCAGGCCAGCTCGCTCACGTTTGGTTTGGCCATCTGCCACGAAGGGTGGCGCTATCCCGAAGCCGCGCGATGGGCAGCGCGGCGTGGCGCGCAGGTGGTGTTCGTGCCGCACTTCCATGAGGCCGAACCCGGCAGCTATCGGCCGACGACGTTCGCCGACCCGGCCAACACCTTTCACGAAAAGGCCCTGCTCTGCCGCGCGGCCGAGAACACCGTGTGGGTCGCGGGCGTGAACATGGCCAGCGAGGGATCACCAACGACGTCCGCCTTCGTGCGTCCGGATGGCACGCTCCACAGCTTCCAACCCTACGGCCAAGCCGGTCTGCTCATCGCGGATCTGGATCTGACCCTGGCCACTGGACTGCTCGCGTCGCGCTGCCGTGCCTACTGAGACGCACGTGCCATCCCCCGCCGCTCCGCGCCGCTATCGCTTCGGCGAGTTCGTGCTCTCACCGCGCCGCCGCACGCTCACGCGCGCGGATCGGGTGCAGCCGCTCATTCCGCGCTACTTCGACCTGCTCGTGTTCCTGGTGGGACGGCGCAGCGACGCCGTGCATCGCCGTGACATCTTCGACGGTGGACCGACGTGATGGTGTCGGACAGCGCGCTCAGCCAGGCCATCCGCACCATTCGCCGCGTGCTCGACGACGACTCGCGGGAGCCGCGCCTCGTGCGCACCGTGGCGCGCCACGGCTATCAGTTCGTGTGCCCCGACGTCATCGAGGAGCCGGATGACAGCGACTGGCCCGGATCCACGACGGTTGCCACGACGGTTGCCGCGCCGCTTGCCGAGCCAGCGCCGGTTGACGGAGTGGCGCAGGGGCCCGACGACGCCTTCGCGCCGCTGCTCGCGCAACTCACGCGCGTGTCCACGTCGGCCAGTGACGACGAGGAGCAGCGGGATGCGGCGGAACGGCTCCACGCACTGGGCACGGCCGACGCGCTGCGACGCCTTGGCACCGGGCCGCGCCACGCCTTCGCGCGCGCCCTGCTGCGCGACACGCGGTGGGACGTGCCAGAGGCGGGGCCAGTGCCGATTCTGGGCGCACCCGACGCACTGGCCGTGGCGGCACACGTGGTGCGCCTCAGGCTGCGTCGCGCGGCCG
>JANORI010000694.1:0-17446 GCA_031415235.1 Acidobacteriota bacterium
GTTCCGGCGCGACTTCACGGTGAACGCGCTCTTCTACGACATCGCCGACCGCTCGATCATCGACTACGTGGGCGGGCTCGACGACATCCGGGCGCGGGTCATCCGCTCGATCGGCGATCCCAACGAGCGCTTCCAGGAAGATCCCGTGCGCATGCTACGCGCGGTGGTGCTGGGCGCGCGGCTCGACTTCACGCTCGACCCACCGGTGGAAGAGGCCATTGCCACGCACCGCCATCGGCTTGCGCAGGCTTCGTCCGCGCGGATGATCGAGGAGTACTACAAGATCCTCCGGTCGGGCCACGCCGAGAAGACGTTTGCGGCTCTGGCCCGCTATCGGCTGCTCGACACCGTGACCCCGGAGTTGCAGACGCACGCGGAACACGAAGGCTTCCTCGACGCGCTCGACGCACTCGATACCTATCGGCAGCGCTTCGATTCCGCGCCCCCATCGCTGTCGAACCCCATCTTGCTCGGCACCATGGTGGTACCGCTCGGTATGATGCCGGCGCGTGAGCGCGCTGCGCCCGTCGCGGCCCACAGCAGCGACGACGACCACGACGAGGCGGACATGCCCACCGTCGAACTGCCGCCCGCGCGGCGTCGCCGCCGACGCGAAGGTCCGCCCGAGCCGATCTTCAGGATCGGGCTGTTGCCGATCGCCCGCCGCGACATCGACCGCCTGCGTCAACTGCTGGCCGTGCAGCGCCGTCTGCAGGACATGGAAGCCTCGCCGCGCGCCAAACGCGCGCTGCTGCACCGCGGGCCGTTCGAAGACGCCCTGACGTGGCTCGTCGTGCATGGCCGCGCGCCAGAAATCGTGGAGCACTGGCGCGGTTTCATCGAAGCCAGTTCGCTGCCTGGCGAAGGCGCCCCGCGTCACGCCCCGGCCGCGGCAGCGCCGGTGGACGGCAACCCGACACTCCGCCGTCGTCGCAGCGGACGGCGACGGCGTGGCGCACGGCGCTTCGGCCCGCCGACGACGTAGCGGGCGACGAGAGGCTCGTCGCGCGCGGCGAGTGACGCGCCGGCTGGCTGCGCACGGAAAGCGCGTGAGTCGACGCGTCGCTGACAGCTACCCGTTCTTGCGCTCGAAGTCGCGCATGAACTCCACGAGCGCGGTCACGCCCGCTTCGGGAAACGCGTTGTAGATCGAGGCGCGCATACCGCCGACCGAGCGGTGGCCCTTGAGGCCATCGAGACCGGCCGCCGTGGCCTCCTTTACGAAGGCGTTCTCGAGGTCCTCAGACGGCAGGCGGAACGTGATGTTCATCCTCGACCGGCTGCCCTTCTCGGCGGTGCCGCGGTAGAAACCTGTGCGATCGATCTCGGCGTAGAGCGCCGCGGCCTTGCGGTCGTTGGTGGCGCCAATCGCGGCCAGGCCGCCCTGCGCCAGGCCCCACTTCATCACGAGGCCCATCAGGTAGATGCCGAAACACGGCGGCGTGTTGTACATCGAGCCGTTCTCGGCGTGCACGGCGTAGTTCATCATCGTATGCAGCGCCTTGGTGGAGCGCGCGAGCAGGTCTTCGCGGATGACGACGAGCGTGACACCCGACGGGCCCAGGTTCTTCTGCGCGCCCGCGTAGATGAGACCGTACTTCGACACGTCGATGGGTCGACTGAACATATCGGACGAGGTGTCGGCCACGAGCGACACGTCGCCCACCGCCGGCTCGCCGGTCCACTCGGTGCCATACAGCGTGTTGTTGGTGGTGAAGTGCACGTAGGCCGCGTTGGGCGTGAGCTGCAGCTCATCCTGGCGCGGGATGCGCGTGAAGTTCTCGCGCTCGGTCGAGGCCGCGATGTGCACGGTGCCCACGCGCTGCGCCTCCTTCACGGCCTTCTGCGCCCAGGCGCCGCTCACGATGTAGTCGGCGGTGGTGCCGGCCGTGAGCAGGTTGAGCGGCACCATCGAGAACTGCAGCGACGCCCCGCCCTGCAGAAAGAGCACCTTGTAGTCGTCCGGCACGCTGCCGAGGGCGCGCAGGTCGGCCTCGGTCCTGGCCAGGATGGCTTCGAACGTCGTTGACCGGTGGCTGATCTCGAGCACCGACATGCCCACACCCGGCAACTGCACGAGGTCGCGCTGGGCCTCGAGCAGGACAGATTGTGGAAGCACGGCCGGACCGGCCGAGAAGTTGAAGATGCGCTGCGACATATGGACGGGGACCAGGGACCCGAGACCGGGGAATGGAGGACTGTGTGCCTAGGACGATAGCGTCAGGAGTTGCGCATCGAGGATGTGGATGTTCTCACGCACCGCAGCCATGGTGTGGATTGCGGGCGCGCCGTCGAGGTTGATGCGAGCCACGGCGGCTTCCGCGCCCTCGAACACGACGTTCTCGGTTTCCTGCACGTTCAGGCCGGCTGCGCGGAGTTCGCCAAACACGTGGGCCAGCACACCAGGACGGTCGCGGTGGCGCACTACCAGCATGTGCGTGGCCGGGGTCGAGCGCGCCAGGTTCACGACGTTGGGCACCCGCCCCGTGTCCTTGTAGACGCGCACGATGCGAACCGCTTCGGCGGCGATCGCTTCCTGCGATTGATCGGTCGAGGCGCCGATGTGGTGCGTGCCGTAGACGCCGGGCAACTGCACGATGGCATCGGCAAACGGCCCGGTGGCGCCGGTGGGCTCGGCGGCAAACACATCGAGGCCGGCACGGACACCTTTCTCGCGGATCACCGTCGCCAGCGCCTCCTGGTCCACAACTTCCGCGCGTGCCGTGTTCACGAAGCAGGCGCCCGTCTTGAGATGCGACAGCAGCGCCGCGTTGACGAAGCCGCGCGTGTCTGTGGCCAGCGCGAGGTGCACGCTCAGCACATCGGCCGCGCGCACGACATCTTCGGGAGAGCCGGCCACGGTGAGGTCGAGCTCCTCGGCAACTCGCGCGGCTTCGGCCTGGTCGGCCGCGAACCGCCGGCTCCAGACGACCACCGGCATGCCGAACGCGCGGGCGCGCACGGCGACTTCCCGGCCGATGTTGCCGAATCCGAGCAAGCCGAGCGTGCGTCCATACAGGCCGCGCGCCTTCGAGAACTCCTTCTTGTTCCACGTGCCCGCGCGCAACTCCGCGACGTTGTCGGGAATCCGGCGGTCGATCGAAAGCATCAGGCCCAGCGCCAGCTCGGCGACGGCCACGGCGTTCTTGCCCGGGCAGTTCGACACGTAGATCCCCCGGGCCGACGCGCCCGCCACGTCGATGGTGTTGACGCCGGCGCCGGCGCGCACGATGAGCGACAGCGACCCGGCGTCGAGCACCGTCTCTGGCACCTTGGTGGATCGCACGACGAGCACATCCGCGCCCGTCGCGCGCACCGCTTCGGCCAGCGCCTGTTCCACGGCGTCGGGCTGATAGGACACGTCACAGCCCAGGGCGCTCAGTCCATCGAGCCCGGTTCGTTCGAACTTGTCAGCGACGAGCACTTTCATCGGAATTCCTCGTGGCGGTCGTCACACAACCGCGGCCCCATTACACCAAGTGGCTGAGCACGCCGTCTCGCAGCTTCGGCTCGAACCAGGTGGACTTCGGCGGCATGATGCCGCCCGCATCGGAGATACGCATCAGATCGTCGACCGACACCGGAAAGAGCGAGAAGCCCACCGCGAAGGCGCCGCCATCGACGAGTCGTTCGATTTCCACCGTACCGCGAATGCCGCCCACGAAGTCGATGCGCTTGTCGGTGCGCACGTCGTGGATGGCCAGGAGCGGCGCCAGCACCAGGTCCTGCAGCCGGCTCACATCGAGCGCGGCGTCGAGCGGCATATCCGCCGGCGCAGCGCCGAAATCCACGGTGGACCACTGCCCATCGAGATACATCGCCACCAGGCCCTTGCGGGCCGGCGTGGCCGCTCCTCCGGGCGTGACGGCGCAACGGGCCGCGAGCGCGGTCCGGAAGGCGCCGGCGGTCACGCCGTTCAAGTCACGCACGACGCGGTTGTAGGACAGCACCTGCATCTGGGCGTCGGGGAACGCCACGGCAAGGAAGCGTTCGTGTTCTCCGGGGCCCTCCCCGGCCAGAGCCTGGTGCGTGCGCCAGGCACTCGCCGCGCGGTGATGCCCGTCGGCGATGTAGAGCGCCGGCACCGCGGCAAAGGCGGCCACCAGGGCAGGCACGAGCACCTCGGGGGCCCGCCAGACGACGTGCCGCACGCCGTCGGTCGCGGTGAAATCGAAGAGCGGGTCATCCGCAGTCGCCGCCTGGACGGCGCCGTCCACGGCGGGCGACGCGCGATAGGTGAGGAACACCGGCCCGGTCTGCGCGCGCAGCGCCAGGATGTGCCGTGTGCGATCGTCTTCTTTGTCGGGGCGGGTCTTCTCGTGCTTCCTGATGAGGTCGCGCGCGTACTCGTCCACCGAGTAGCAGGCCGCCACACCGGTTTGCACGTGCGTGCCCATGTGCAGGCGATAGACGTAGAGACTTGGCGCGCCTTCGACCACGAGCGGCGCCGCTCGGCGCAGGCGATCGAAGTTGTCGTCGGCGCGGGCGTAGACCTCGTCCGAATAGATGTAGGTGCCAGGCGGGCACTCGATTTCGGGACGCGACACGCGCAGGAAGCTGAGCGCGTCGTCGCCGGCCAGCGCTTTCGCTTCGTCGCTGTTCACGACGTCGTAGGGCACGGCCGCGACGCGTGCCACCGACGCGGGCGTGGGACGCAGGGCGGCAAACGGGAAAATCGCGGCCATGGGTGCCGATATCTTATAGGGTCAGGCCCGGGCGCGCACGGCTCGAGCCGTCGTCGATTGACCGGCGGCAGTGGCGGCACTACGATGCCTGCACGTGAACGCCCGCCCTGTGCGCCCCAGTCATCGCGGCGGATCTCCACGTCTTACGCGCCTGTGCGCGGTGGCGGCCGGGGTCGCGCTCGCCGCCGCGGTGGTCGTGCACGCGCAGGCTCGCCATCCGGTGAGCGGGCGCGTGATTGCGCCGGTGATGGGCGTGGGCGGCGCCGAGTGGCTCGAACGTCCCGAACGCGAGTCGGAAGAAGCTCCGAGCAAGGCCATCCTGGCACTAAAGATCCTTCCCGGGCAGGTGGTGGCCGACATTGGCGCCGGTTCGGGCTACTACACGGTGCGCCTCGCACAGGCGGTAGGCCCGGCCGGCAAGGTCTACGGCACCGACATCCAGCCAGGCATGCTCGACCTGCTGGTGCGCAACGTGGCCAAGGCCAAGCTCGAGAATGTCGTGCCGGTGCTCGGCACGCCCGACGACCCGAAGCTGCCGCCCGACACGCTCGACCTCGCGCTGATGGTGGACGTGTATCACGAACTGGCCGCCCCGCAGGCCTTCATCCGGAAGCTGCGCGCGTCGCTGAAGCGCACGGGTCGGCTCGTGCTGCTCGAGTTCCGCAAGGAAGACCCCCGCGTGCCCATTCGGCCCGAGCACAAGATGAGCGTGGCCGAGGTGCGGCAGGAACTCGAGGCCGAGGGCTTCCGTTTGAGCGCGGTGCTCGATGACCTGCCGTGGCAGCACATCCTGGTGCTGACTCGGACCGACGCGCCGTAGCCTGCTCGAGCGTCAACTCGGACCATCCTCCCGGCGCGCGTCGCCGAGGCCGCGAACCGGGTCACGGTGGGCGGCGCATCGAGAGAGGTGGGCGCCTCGGGGTCCGGCTTCTTCGTCGTGAAGTGCCGCACGACCGTTCGAACCCTTGAGGATCTCGATGGTCGCGTCGCCGTCAGAGCGAGTTGGCGAAGCTGTTGATGTCGCGAATCGTGCCGCGCCGTGGTCGTCAGGCCGGCTCGGGCGCCCCACCTGCGGGCGCCACTGCGGGGAACGCGGCGCCGGCGGGTGACGCGGTCGACGACCCAGTCACGCCACTCGGACATCAGGTCGTCGAACCCTTAAGACTGCGGCCTTGGCACAGCAGAATGGCATGGCACAGCGTCGTGCTGGCGCCGACGCCGAGGGCGACGGTGAGGATGGCGACGGCGGCGAGCCCGGGCGACCGGCGCAAGAACTCCTCGGCCTCGGCGCAGCCGACGATGTCGCGGATGTGGGTCTCGAGCATGATCGCCTCACCGTTCTGGTGCGTGCGCTCGCTCAAGCCGCAAAGACCGACAATTCGTCACGGGCTTCCCTCGACGTTCGCGGATGCTTTCGTGGGACACTACGGCGCCGCGGGGTGGTCCTGTCGGAGACCACGCTCCTAGGGAACGGACATGAGAATAGCTGCCCTGAGTGACCAGCACGGCTACTTGCCCGAGATCCCACTTTGCGATCTGTTGATTGTGGCGGGCGACGTCTGCCCGGACCGCATCGGCACTTGGGTTGCGGGAGACGAACCCGCGCGCCAGCGAGACTGGTTCGATGAGCATGCCCGGCCCTGGCTGGCGGCAGCCCCAGCCGCACACAGGATTCTGACCTGGGGCAATCACGACTGGTGCGGGCAGGCCTGCAGCTTTGCCGACGACTCGCCCGAGGCCGCTTGTTCGACGGCGCTGCAGATCGTGGTGGACAGAGGCACGTCGGTGCCGTGGAGCAAGGCACCCCGGAAGGCCATCTCGGTGTGGGCCACGCCCTGGTCGAGGCGGTACATGCACTGGGCGTTCATGAAATCGAGCGACGAACTAGCGAAGGTCTACGCGGCGATTCCCGAAGGCATCGACATCCTGGTATCCCACCAGCCGCCGTATGGTTGTGGAGACCGTGTCGTCGATGAGCGGTCGGGCCACGTGGAGCATCTCGGGAGTCCCGAGCTGTTGATGACCATCGAGCGCGTCAAACCACGGATGGTGATCTGCGGGCACATTCATGGAGGCTACGGGTATTTCGAACACGGTCGTACCCCGATCTACAACGTCAGCGTCGTCAACGAACAGTACCGCCTGGTGCGCCCGGCTACGGTGATTGACCTTGCCAATTGGTGAGCCACTCCGGCCAGCGGACGGCGCAGACGCTGACACGGTCGAGGGCCCGCCGGTGGCTGCCCAGGGCCACACCGGGGCCCACGACGCGCCCCCTCAAGGCGTCGATCCCCGGATCTGGGCGGCGCTCCGCAACTGCCTGGCGTTGTCGACGCTGCCTCCGGCCGCCCTGAGGGATGTGTTCATGGCCGCGACCGAGCGTGCCTTCCAACCCGGGGACGCCCTGATGCGGCAGGGCGACCCGCCGGAGGGCCTGCTCATTCTCCTCGAGGGCGCGGCTCATGCGGTGCTGCGCAGCCACGACGGCGAAGATCGGCGCATCGGGGGTTTCGTGCGCGGCGACCTCGTCGGCGAGATGGCACTCGTCACGCGCCAGGCGCGCAGCGCGACCGTCATCGCCGATTCCCCGGTCCGGGCCCTGCTCGTGCCCACCGTCGAGTTCGACCGGCTGGCCGTGCGCCATCTCGAACTCGGCGCGGTGCTCACGGGGCTGATCGCCGACCGCCTCGGGCAGGGAGCCAACGACGGATTCGGTGGAAAGCAGGTGGAGGGCTTCCGCATCCTGCGCTGTGCCGGGCGCGGGGGCATGTCCGTCGTGTACCGGGCGCAGGACGAAGCCACCGGCGAACTGGTGGCGCTCAAGATGATGAGCTACCGGCTCATCTACAACTCCGAAGCGCTGGCACGCTTTCGCCAGGAAGCGGAGATCCTTCGCGGCCTATGCCACGAGAACATCGCGCGGCTGAAGCGGCTGTTCCCGGCGTTCAACACCTACTTTCTGGTGATGGAACTCTGCGACGGAGTCGACCTCGGGCGACTCGTGAGAGCGCGCGGCCAGCTGAGTGAGTCACGGGTGCGGCCGATTCTGGGCCAGCTCGCGCGGGCGCTCGAGTATGTCCACCAGCGCGGCTTCGTGCATCGGGACTTGAAGCCCGGCAATGTGATGATCACTCGCCACGGCGAGGTGAAGCTCACCGACTTCGGGCTCGCAGTGCCCGCGGTCGTCCTGGACGATCAAACGGTCACAGGGTACCACGCGGTCATGGGCACGCCCGCGTTCATGGCTCCAGAGCAGCTCATGGGAGGCCCGCTCGACCGCCGGACCGATGTGTACGCGCTCGCCTGTCTTGTCTACGAACTACTCACCGGCCGAAGTCTCTTCAAGGCCCAGAGTGTCCATCAGCTCGTCCATGACAAACTGACGCTCCAGCTACCCCCAGCCGCCGAGATCGGCGCGGGCGTCAGCGCGGACTTGTACGAATTCCTGCAGAGTGCGTTGCGCGTGAATCCCGACGAGCGTCCGTCCTCTGCTGCGCGGTTTATCGGGTGGGCCGCCCGATGCGACCCACCGCCGCAGGATCTCGTCGACGGGCAAGGACGGAGCTGAGCGTCGGCGCGGTCCGCCGACCTGCAGGGCGATCTCACGTGGTCTCGATTCCCAACCTCGTTGGCGACGCCGACAACATCGAAGAGAACAGCGCCTGCCTGCTCGATCGGCTCGGCTTCCGGGCCGAAGTGTTGCGGACGGAAGGGAATCCGTTCGTGTACGGCGGCCTTCGGGTGGCGGGCGCGACCCGCATCGTTCTGCTGAACGCGCCGGTGCGGCCGAGTCATCCGGATGTACACCGGCGACGGCCTGACGGACGTGAATCGTGCCGGGATCTTCAGCGCCCGGCGACCGCCACGGTGGTTCACGCTCAGCGAGCGGGCACCCGGACCGGAATCGGCAGTCGGAAGCTGATGGCCTCTTCGGCCAGCCCACGCTGCTCGATGTGCGCGTGATAAACTTGCTCGATCGCCGCAACGACGGTGGCAAACACCGACTCTGGAACACTTGCGCCGGATGTCAGGGCGATGGTCGACGCACCGTCGAACCATTCGGGTCGCAGGTCACCAGGGCCGTCTACCAAGTGGGCGCGCACGCCTCGGCTGGCGGCGACTTCCACGAGGCGCTTCGAATTGGAACTGTTGACGCTGCCCACCACTACCACCACGTCCGCGTCTTCCGCCACAGTCAGCACGGCAGTCTGCCGGTTCTGCGTGGCGTAGCAGATGTCTTCACTGGCCGGGCCTTCTATGTCCGGGAATCGTTCCTTGAGTGCGGCGACAATCCGCGCCGCGTCTTCGACTCCGAGCGTTGTCTGGGTCAGGTAGGCGACTCGCGACGGGTCGGGTATCGAAAGGGATTCGACGTCGTCGACCCGCTCAATCACCGTGATCCTGCCGGGCGCTTCTCCTAAGACGCCGATCGTCTCGTCATGATCGGGATGGCCAATAAAGACAATCGCGCGGTCCCGGCGGGCAAACCGTTGGGCCTCGGCGTGCACCTTGTTCACGAGCGGACAGGTGGCATCGACGACCTGAAGGTCGAGTTGGTCGGCTTGCGCCCGGACCGCCGGCGAGACGCCGTGAGCACTGAAGACAATCGTGCACCCGCGAGGCACCAGCGCCACGTCGTCCACGAAGCGGACGCCGCGCTGCTCGAAGCCGGCGACGACCGACGTATTGTGGACGATCTCATGAAACGCGTAAATCGGCGCGCCGAACAGCGTGACCGCGCGGTCCAGGGCGGCAATCGCCATGTCCACGCCGGCGCAGAATCCACGGGGTTGAGCGACAAGGATACGAATCGTGGGCCAGTCGGGTTGCTGTCTTGGCATCAATGGCGCTCGTTCGCGCGCGCGGACGCGCTGAAGGTGCTGTTGTGTGCGCCTCGACACGTTTCCGTGAGCGCTCGACAATTCGTATCATACGACGACCGCCGACATGACGATCGACGAGTGCGAGACGGTGTTGACGCATCACGGCATGGCGGAGGTGCTCAGGAACCGGCTGCGCTTCATGGCCGAGGGAGGCCGGCACGCGTCGTCTCGTCGGAAACGCTGGGGGCAGCCCGCTGGGCAGAAGCCGATTGTCCGCTGGCGCGATTCCGGCTAGGATTGCCGCCATACGGTCGGCGGACCCCTTTGATGCAGGAAAGGACACTCGGGTTGGATACCCCATTCTTTCGCGTGGCATCCGCCACACCGACGACCGCCGCCGCGCGCGTCCTTCGACAACCGGTCTCCGGTGTGTCGATGGCCGGTACCGGTGCGGCCACGACGGAGCCCGTGGATCTTGTGGCGCGCGCACTGGCGATTCTGGACGAGGAGAACGCCGCCTGGCAGGCTAGGCGGACGCCAGCGCTGCGGCCGGGGAGGCTCCGATGAACGGCTCGAGGCGCGGGTTCGCGAGTGATGCGACGGCGCGCTTCGGCCGTGAATGCGGCCACACGCTGGGATCGATCGGGCCGGTGTCATGATGCAGCACGCGCGCGACGGCTCCGTCATGTGGTGGGGCACGACGGATGCGCCAGGTCCTCCGAGGATCGCGCCGCCGGGGGTGCCAGCCCCCGTCACCGTGGCGGTGTCTCCAGTGCGGCCGGGTCACGTCGTGACGCTGGACTACCGGGTGAACGGCGGGCCAATCCGTCAGGCCACCGCGACGCCCGAACCGCGTGCCCACGACACCAATGTGCGCATGTTTCGCGCGACCTTGCCTGGCCAAACTGGTGGGCTGGTCGAGTTCCTGCCGGTACTGCGCCTTGCAGGCCAGGCGATCTCCCCGCGTCTGTCAGAGTCGGCCGAAGGTCTGCAGTATCAGGTCGGTCGTGTCCCCGGGCCGGTTGAGGCCCAGCCTGCCGAGGCTTTCCCGGGCGTGGCGCCTGGGGGCGAACCGCGCTGGGCTTGGCACACCACATTCCTTGGCGCACTCAAGGTCACACTCCGCAAGGAGGTCGTGGGCCCGACGCCGGACGGTCTGCGGATCGACTGGCACGTGACGGAGGGACATTTTGTCGGGCCCGGATTCGCCGCTGTCGTGTTGCCAGGGGGCGCAGACTGGATGCGCATCCGCCAGGACGGGGTCGGCGTCGTGAACGTGACGGCATGTCTAGAGACTCGACAGCACGTTCGCATCTTTGCCAGTTATGCCGGGTTCCTGGACTTCGGGCCTGACGGTTACGCGCGGGCACTGCGCGACGAGTTCGACCCACTGCCGCCGCTTGTCGTCACGCCGACCTACGCCACGGCTGACCCGCAGCTGGCCTGGCTGAATCGGGCCCAGTGTCTCGGCGTAGGCCGCGTCGACATGAACACGTTGCGCGTCGAATTCGACGCCTATGTCGTCTCAGTCGGTGGACGGAATCGTTGAATCGAAAGATTGAGGGCTTCACCGAACTGCTTGAAACGGAGTGCTGAGATGACACAGAACAATCCGCAGGTGCCCTGGACAGACGAGCAGTGGGCGCGCGTGACACAAGTGATTCAAGAGGAAGCCAGTCGCGCGCGCGTCGCCGCGACGTTCCTCCCGCTCCTGGGACCGTTGCCCGCGGACGCCGACTTCGTGACGGCGGACCGGATCAAGTACGTCCCGGATCCCAACCCGAACGACGAACACCAGCGGATGGAGATCGAAGACCGGAGCGTCATCCAGCTGGCCACCCTGCAGGTGAAGGTGTCGCTGCGAGGGGCGCAGATGGCGGATCCCGAGCTGAGAAGCGCGCTGGCGATGTTCCGCCGTGCTGCCAATGTGATTGCCCGGCTCGAAGACGCCATGGTCTTCAACGGGCAGGAAGCGGAGAACAAGGGCCCCAAGGGTCCCCGCGTGCATCCGCATATCTACGATGTGCATGGCGGCCAGGCGTCAGAGGGCCTCGTGGTCGGGACCCCTCTGCAGATTCCGTCCCGCCCCGCGCACAAGGACGAGGGGCCCGGCGAACATCTCGTCACGGCCATCTCGGATTCCATCTTCAAGCTGGAATCCAACGGGCATGGCGGCCCGTTCGCCGTCGCGCTGGGTCAGGATCTGTTCACGGACGCAACGACGCCCAGTCCGTCGCTGGTCCTGCCGCAGGACCGGATCATTCCATTCCTTGGCGGCGGTTCGATGGTCCGCACGTCCACCCTTCCCACCAATGAAGGCGTGGTCGTGGCGCTTGGCGGCGCACCGGTCGAGCTCGTCGTGGCCTTCGACATCACACTCGGCTTCCTGCAGGTCACGACGCATCCGAACTTCGTGTTCCGCGTCTACGAGAAGGTCGTCCTGCGAATCAAGGAGAAGAACGCGATCGTGAAGCTCGTGAAGGGGAAGGAACAGGCAAAGGCGAAGTGATGGCCGCCCCTGCCGGCACTCCCTGTTCACGGGTCCACGCGCTTCCGTGCCGGTGACGCATGCCGACTAGGGTCATTGTCCTGGGCGGGGGCGTGGCGGGGATGAGCGCCGCGCAGGAGCTGGCAGAGCGCGGCTTCGAGGTCGTCGTCCTCGAGCGTCGCAATATCGCCGGTGGCAAGGCCCGCAGCGTGCCCGTCGCCGACGCGGGCGCCGGCACGAGCGGCCACCAGCTGGTGGATAGCGGCGTGGCGTCCATCGAGCATCACCTGCCGGGTGAGCACGGGTTCCGCTTCTTCCCGGGCTTCTACAAGCACGTGATCGACACCATGCGCCGCATTCCGTCGTTCGACGGGCGCAAGGTGGCGGACCATCTCGTTCCGACGACACGCGTCGCGATTACGCAGTACGGGAAGCCGACGTTCCTCATCCCGGCGGCCTTCCCGCGTACGCCGGGTGACGCCGGTACGGTGCTGCGCGACATTCTCCTCGCATTCGGGCCCATCACCGACCTCACGCCTGAGGACCTCGCGTTCTTCGGCGCCCGCATCTGGCAGATCCTCACATCGTGTCAAGAGCGGCGGCTGGGGGAGTACGAGGGAACGAGTTGGTGGGACTTCGTCGGCGCCGAGCAGCGATCGGTGTCATACCAGAAATTTCTGGCCGCGGGCATCACGCGCTCGCTCGTGGCCGCCAAGGCCCGTAAAGCCAGCACGCGAACCATCGGCGACGTGTTCGTGCAACTGATGCTCACGATCGTGAATCCAACCGCGGGGTCGACCGATCGGGTGTTCGACGGCCCGACCAACCTGGTCTGGATCGATCCGTGGCGCACCTACCTCGAATCGCTCGGCGTGCGCTACGTCAGCGACGCCGAGGTCGAGGGGCTCGTCTGCGAGAAGGGCCGGATCGCCGGCGTCGCCGTTCGCCGGCAGGGCAGGCGGAGCGTGGTTCAGGGGGACCACTACATCGCCGCGCTTCCGCTCGAGCGCATCGCGCCCATGGTGAACGGCCCGCTGCTGGCGGCCGATCCAACGCTGGCCAACCTGCGCGCGCTGGCTCCGAACGTGGAGTGGATGAACGGCGTGCAGTTCTACCTGCGCCGGGACGTGCCGACGGCGCACGGCCACGCGATTCACATCGACACCGAATGGGCCCTCACGAGCATCTCGCAGCTGCAGTTCTGGCGCAGCATCGCGCCCGAGCAGTTCGGCGACAGCGACGTGCGCGGCGTCCTCTCGGTCGACGCCTCCGACTGGACGGCCCTCGGGATGAACGGGCGGCCCGCCATGCAGTGCTCGCGTGAGGAGGTCGTGCGCGAGGTGTGGCATCAGCTCAAGCGCTCGATCAACATCGACCAGGAACTGCTGCGCGACGAGGACCTGCATTCGTGGTTCCTCGATTCGGACATCAAGATTGACGCCGCCCGTCCTGGGTACCTGCGCAACTCCGAGCCGCTGCTGGTGAACCTGGTCGACACCTGGTCGCTTCGCCCCGAAGCGGTCACCGCGATTCCCAACCTGTTTCTCGCCTCGGACTACGTGCGCACCCACACCGACCTGGCGACGATGGAAGGCGCCAATGAAGCGGCGAGGCGCGCAGTGAACGGCCTGCTGGACGCCGTGACTTTCAACGGTCCGCGTTGCGATGTGTGGCCGCTGCACGATCCGGAGATCCTCGCGCCGTTGCGGCAACGCGACGCGGTCCGCTACAGGGCCGGCCTGCCGTGGGACGACGGGCTGGCGAAGACGGCGGCCGAGGCGCTGCGTGGCGCGTCGCCCCTACTGGATCAGGCACGCCCGCTGCTCGAACTCGTCGCGCCGTTCGCCCTTCCGGTGGCCGCCGCGCTCGACATCACGGATGGATTGGCGGAGGACGTCAGCGACGTGCGCTCCATCGAGCCCGGTTCGGCGTACGTGCCCACGCCGCAGTACCCGATGCTGGGCATCGCCGACGCGGTGCCAGGCGGAGGCGATCTCGTCGGACCCGCGGGGTTCACGGAACGCCTGGGCTGGTACCGCGAGATGCTGACCGACACGCTTGCTGGCGCCGTGCCGAGTTGGGAGCCGCAGCGCCATCTGTACGGACTGGCCAGGGATTTCATTGGCCGGTCAGGCAAAGGCCTCAGGCCCGCGCTCTGCATTGCCACCGCGCGAGCGCTGGGCGGCCACGCGGTAGACGCCTTCCCTGCCGCCGCGGGCATCGAGATGCTGCACAACGCGTTCCTCGTGCACGACGACATCGAGGACGGCAGCGACTATCGACGCGGCGTCCCCACGATGCATCGACGGGCGGGCGTCCCCATCGCGGTGAACACGGGCGACGCCATGAACGCGCTGGCCATGAGGCTGTTCCGCAGAAGTGGCGAACGTCTCGGACCGGCCACCGCGCTCCGCATTCTCGACGAGGTGGACCACATGCTGGTCGAGAGCCTGGAGGGCCAGGCGCACGAGCTCGGCTGGGTGCGGGACAACGATCTCGGGGTCGGTCCCGACGACTACCTGCGGCTCGTGCTCAAGAAGACCGCGTGGTACACGTTCATTCACCCGCTGCGGATCGGCGCGCTCGTGGCCAACGGGGACGACCAGAATCTCGGCCGCTTCGATCGCTTCGGCTATCTGCTGGGACTCGCCTTCCAGATCACCGACGACGTGCTCAACCTCAACGGCCGCGTCGAGCGCTATGGCAAGGAGATCGACGGCGATCTCTGGGAAGGCAAGCGCACGCTCATCCTTGCGCATGCCCTGCAGCACGCGGGCGGCGCCGACCGGTCGTGGATCCACGGTTTCCTGGCCAGGCCCAGAGACCGCCGCCTGCCGCGCGAAGTGCTCCGGCTCCATCAGATTCTCGCCAACGGCGGCAGTATTCAGTGGGCCCAGCAGTCGGCCACCGCGTTTGCCGAGGCCGCAGCGCGGGAATTCAGCGGCGCGGCGTTCGCCGGCGTGCCCGCCAGCCCCGATCTGGATTGGCTTCGCTCCTGCGTGGACTTCCTGGTGCAGCGCGACGTCTAGAGCGGCCGCGCGTCTGGCGCCCCCGGGGTGATCAGCCGGTCAAGGGACCGCGGCGCACCGACGCAGGCCGTTCACCGGGCCGACAGCTCGTCGGACAACCGGCGGGCTTCCGCGAGATCCGCGGAGTCGAAACCCTCGGTGAAGGTGGCCTGCACCGCCTCCAGCACTCGACGCGCGTTGTCGGGATCTTCGCGTCGCCGCAGTCGCCCCAGACTCATGGCCGCCCGAAGCTCCAGCGCCCGCGCCCCCTGCTGCGACGCGATCGTCTGAGCGCGCAGGAAGCAGACTTCCGCTGCTTGATGACTGGCGTCGGACCCTCCGTCGGCGGCCTGGATGAGCAGCTCCCCTTTGAGCCGCTGTATCTCGGCGTTCCAGAAGCCCTCTTGACTCGCCTCGGCAAATGCCCAGGCCGCGTCGAGCTGAATCAGGCCTTCTTCTCGCCGTCCCTGCTTGCCGAGAGCCTCCCCGAGCAGCGATAACAGAAACGACTTCATGAAACCCATGGACATCGAGTCCGAGGCGGCTGTCCTCGAGGCGGCGTCCTCGAAGTGCACCAGCCCAGCCCTCATCTCCGAGATGTTCTCCTCGGTAGCGCGCGTCTGGGCAACGGCCCAGCCGTGCAGGACCCTCCCGTAAGCCAGCCACACCGGGAGCTTTTCGTCCTCGGCAAACCGCAACAACTCCGACGCGTGCCGCTCTGCGCTGGCCACGTCCCGGCGCAGCACTTCCGACGTCACACCGCCGAAGCACAGGGTATAGCCCCACGTGTTGCTGTGAGATGCGTCTCGCGCGTGTTCAATGGATGCGCGACTCCACGCCGCCGCCTCGTCCGGGAACCCCTGTAACCAGCGCACAAGCGACATGAAGGCCTCGCAGGAGCACCGCGGATCCTGCGCGTATCCCTGATTCTTCAGTTCGCCGTCTCGTTCCGCATCGTAGAGGGTGAGGGACGCCTGGAGGTTCTCGCGGGCAACTGCCAGATCGCCGACACTGAACCGCGAAAAGCCGACCAGTCGGTGTCCAACCAGGCGAGGCACGGGATCCTGGTGCATCGTGGCTTCGTCGAGAAAATCTTGGCTCAAGCGCAGCGCTTCCGAGTACTTCCCGCTCACGAGCCGGTTGACCCAATGTCCGTACAGGACGGGGAAGAGCTGTGCGACTTCGCCGACCTTGCGCCCAATTTCCAGCGCGCGACTGAGCGTGTCTGCGGTGTCACCGGTGTTGTAGCCCTTGATCGCGATGAGCGGCGTGATGCTGGCGACCCGTACGGCCAGCTCCCGTCGATCGCGCACGTCGTCCTCCGGCAGGGCCTCGAGGACTCTGAGGGCCTCGTCGAAGTGATGAATGGCCTCCACGTTGGCCGACCGGCCGCGTGCACGCTCCCCGGCCTTGTGCCAGTAGTCGAGCGCTTTGTCGGCCTGCGACGCCTCCGTGTAATGCCGCGCCACCAGCTCCGGCTGTGTCTCGGCGACGTGGGCGAACTGGGTTTCCAGCACCAGAGCGGTGCGCAGGTGGTAGGTCTGCCTGGTCCGTTTCAGCAGCGATTGATACGCTGCATCCCGGATCAGCGCGTGCTTGAATTCGTAGGCGGTGAAACCGGCCCGCGGCTGGAGGACGCCGACGTCGACCAACTGTGTCAGGGACCGTTCGGCGTGCCGCCACGCCTCCGTGCGTTCGTCATCGTCCTTCGCATCGGTGCCGAGGACGGCCAGTATCAGGTCTTTCGAGAACGAACGGCCCAGGATCGAACCCAGTTGCGCGACCCCTTTGGCAGGACCGAGCCGATCCAGTCGGGACATCAGCGAGTCCTCGAGCGTTGCGGGAATGGCGGGCGGCGCCGACGATCTCGCCAGTACAAAGCGACCCCCTTCTTCAATCACGAAGCCGGAAGCGATCAGTGCCTGGAGCAGCTCTTCGACGAAGAGCGGTACGCCATCGGTCTTCTCGACGATCTGGTCGACGACTTCCGCGGGCAGAGGTCGTCCCCCGGTGAGCTTCGCGACCATCTCGTGCACGTCGAGCCGCTCCAGGCGACTCAGCGCGAACTCCGTCGGCGAGCGGCACGTTCCCACGTGCGGCTGGAACTCGCCCGTCCGGAAAGTCAACAGCGAGAAGAGGGGCGTCTCTGGCTGCGCTCGATCGATGACCATCCCGAGCAACTCGACGGTCGACGGGTCGGCCCAATGCAGGTCTTCCCAGATGGCCATCAACGGCTGCTGCTCGGCCTCCCTAATGAGCCAGGTCACCATCACGCCGAGCGTAAGGCGCCGTTTCTGCGGGACGGACAGAGCAGGCGGCGGGTAGCGATCCAGCAGCGGCAGTGACAACAGGCCGGCCATGATCGGAACCACCTCGGACAGGTCGAAACCAAGCCCTCCCAGCTTCTGCTCGAGGCGGTCGAGCCGTTCACCGGTGTCGAGG
>JANORI010000695.1:0-5278 GCA_031415235.1 Acidobacteriota bacterium
GCTCCGGCAAACGGCACCGTGCCCGTCGTCATCTCGTGGATCACGACGCCGAGGGCAAAGAGATCCGTCCGCTCGTCGGCCTCGTGTCCTCGGACTTGTTCCGGCGCCATGTAGGCCACCGTGCCGAGCACGACCCCGGGCGACGTCCGGAAGGCGTCAGGGATCTCGGTGGCCATCGCGGTATTGGCGGGCTCGGGCTCGAGGCGGTGTCGTGCCAGACCGAAGTCGAGCAGCCTGGCACCGCTCTCGGTCAGCGCGACGTTGGCGGGTTTGAGGTCGCGGTGGATGATCCCCTTCCGGTGCGCGGCGTCGAGGGCGTCGGCGATCTCGACGGCGATCCGCACCGCCTGGTCGATGGCCAGCGCGCCCTTCGCGAGCCGCGGCGCCAACGTGTCGCCCTCCAGGTGCTCCATCACCAGGTAGTCGATCCCGTCCTGGGTGCCGACGTCGAAGACGGCGCAGATATGGGGGTGGCTCAGGGCGGCCAGCGCCTTGGCTTCCCGCTCGAACCGCTGCCGGCGTTCGGCATCCTTGGCGAGGTGCTCGGGCAGCACTTTGATGGCGACGGTGCGATCAAGACGGGTGTCGCGGGCCCGATACACTTCGCCCATGCCGCCGGCGCCGATTCGGGCGATGACTTCATAGGGACCGAGTCGTGCGCCGGGAGCCAGGAGCATGTGTGGGCGCGATTATAGTGGAACCCCATCTCCGGACTCGTTCAGAGCCGTCGGTTCCGATCGTCAGGCCAGCCGAGCGTCGCGTGAGGTCGACGACCGGCGCCCGCAGCGTCCGCCTACGTCCACTCATCAGGCGTGCCGCTTGACGATTACATGATACACGTGTAATGTGGTGATCGCGTGATTCAGTCGTTCCGCGACGAGACCGCGGCTGATCTGTTCCGGGAGCGCAACACCCGCGCAGCCAGGCGGATTCCGCAGGCGCTGTGGCGGGGCGTCCAGCGAAAGCTGAAGCTGCTCGACGCGGCGGCTCGTCTCGACGACCTTCTCGTGCCGGCAGGAAACCGCCTGGAAGCCCTGAAAGGCGACAGGTCAGGCCGGCACAGCATTCGTGTGAACGATCAGTACCGCATTACCTTTCGGTGGGAGAGTGGCCATGCCTTCGAAGTCGACGTCGAGGACTATCACTAGGGACGCGAGCTGGCTCGGCCCCGCCATTCACCCGGGGGAGCTGCTGCTGGAGGAGTACCTGAAGCCGCTGGGTCTCGGTCAGGTCGAGGCGGCGAAGCAGCTCGGCGTGTCGCTCAACCGCCTCAACGAGCTGGTGCTCGGGAAGCGTGGCGTCACGGCCGACACCGCGCTCCGGCTTGGCCGATTCCTGAAGACGTCACCACAGCTGTGGATGCGTCTGCAGGCTGACTGGGATCTGCGGCAGGCGATGCTCCGTGAGGGGCGGAAGGCATCGTAGAACCGGACGCCGGCCTGCGCGCGATCGCGGTCGGATCTGACAGCCGTCAATTTAACCGGCTGCATGGAACGCCCGATAGTCAGCGCACGGGCACGAGTCGCTTCAGCTCTTCGAACCAGTTGTAGACCGTGACGATTGGTGCCTGCGCCCTATACGACGTAGGCCGACAACCGAAAGCAGTGGCACTGCGATTTCATATCTGGCTACAATCGCCCGCAATACCGGCTTCGGGTCGACGAGATCAGGGTGTTCTATGACGTCACCGCGCACACAGTCGAGATCCTTGCCATCATCGAGAAACGCGAAGCGCAAGCCTGGCTCACCGACTCGGGTACGCCCGGCCCGAACGGTGGCACTGGCGAAAGCGAAAGATGACCTGTCTCGGTATCTGCGGTTGACCGCCATCGAAGAGATCGTCATTACGCGCCACGGTCGACCAGCGGGCATCATCATCGGGTTCGCCACGGACGACGATTGGTTCGACTACAAGTGGATAGGGCCCGACACCGGGCCACCACTGAAAAGAGAGTCTCATGCAATCTACCAGTGTACGGGCCACGACGCCGGCCGACGAAGCGGCCGCCATCGATGCCGTTGTCCTGGCCTTCGTGGCCGATCCCGTCGCGCGTTTGTGTTGGCCGGATCCGCACCAGTACCTTGCCAGTATGCCAAGCTTCACCCGGGCGTTTGGGGGCGGCGCATTCTTGCACAACGGAGCCCACTGTACCGACGATTCCGCTGGTGCGGCGCTTTGGCTTCCTCCGCATGTGCGGTCCGAAGAAGAGGCGATGGGCGAGGTCCTGGAGCGCACGGTGTCGGCAGCGATCCGCGGCGATCTCTTCGCGGTCTTGGACGAAATGGCCAAGTACCATCCAAGTGAGCCACACTGGTACCTACCGCTCATCGGTGTCGATCCTGCACATCAAGGCAAGGGATATGGCTCAGCGCTCATGACGTACGCGCTTCAGCAGTGCGATCGCGATCATTCAACGGCGTACTTGGAAGCCTCGAGTCCAAGAAATGTCCCGTTGTATCGGCGACACGGCTTTGAAGTGCTCGGGACAATCCAGGTGGGTGCGTCGCCACCCATTGTTCCGATGGTGCGACAACGCCGCTAGGAGACGAACTGGGCCGCCCAACATCGGCTGGCTGCTGACGGCGCTCGCGCGATCATGAAGCGCCGCGGCTGACGCCGCACGTTGTGCCAGAGTAAATCCGGAAACGAACGATCACGCGGCCGACAGCCTGGTCACGCGCAGCTTCTTCGCGCTGCGTTCGGCATGCCACAAGTCGTACTGCACCTGCTGATTCAGCCAACTCTCGGCCGTGGTCCCGAATGCCAGCGACAGACGCACGGCCATCTCCGGACTGATGCCGGCGCGCCCGTTGAGGATGGCAGACAGCGTCTTCCGGCTCACCCGGAGGGCCCGCGCGGCCGCCGTCACCGTGAGCCCCAGCGGTTCCAAGCACAGGGCCCAGAGGACTTCACCCGGATGCGGCGGATTATGCATCTTCATCATGTGGCCTCAGTGGTAGTCCTCGTAATCGACGGCGGTGATATCGGCCCCGGTGAAGGCGAAGGTGACTCGCCAATTGCCGCTCACCTTGACCGCCCACGTGCCCTTCCGGACGCCTTGCAGTTCGTGGAGCGCCAGCCCGGGCAGGCTCATGTCCGCTGGGGTCGTGGCCACGCTCAGGCGGCCCAGAATCAGACGCATCCTGTCGGCGTGCTTCGCCTGGATGCCCCGTTTGGTTCCGGCCACGAAGAACTGCTCCAATCCTTTGTGCCGAAAACCTGTGATCGCCACTCGCGCCACTGTAACCCACTGGGTTACGAATGGCAACCCGGCTCACATCACTTGCAGCCGGCGGCGGCCGGCGCGACAATCAGCCGCCGCGGCTGAAGCGGCGCGTTATGCGGCGTAGACTGTGCCTGACTGGACACTCGGAGGGTCGAGCCATTGACGATCGAATCACGCTTGGCGAAGCAGGCAAGCTTCATAGCTATTCTCGTCTTGTCCCTCTTGACTTCACCAACGACGACACCTCAATGACGGTCCTGAGTCTCCTTCCCAAGACGCGGAAGGACGCGCCCGCCGTCGAGCCGGCGACGGTCGACGGCGTCTCACCGGATCGCACGGGCGTGTTCACGTCGGGGATCGTCGCGACGCGCGACGGCCATCGCATCGCGCTGTTTTTCACGGGCCCCTGCACGCGGGCGAGAACCTGGCCACGGTCTTGGCCCATCGGGCGCCCGGCCTCGGGCCACCGATGCAGATGTGCGATGCGCTGTCGCGCAATTCGCCGAAGGCCTTCGCGGTGATCCTCGCCCACTGCCTCGCCCATGCCCGCCGGCACATCGTGGACGTCACACCGAATTTTCCGGCCGAGTGCCGCCACGTGCTGGAGACGGTGCGCAACGTCTATCGCTACGACGCACACGCGCGGGAGCAGGGGCTGTCACCCGAGGCCCGGCTCGCGTTCCATCAGACGCACAGTCGTCCGCGGATGGACGCGCTGCACGCGTGGTGCACGACGCAGTTCGACGCGCATCGGGTCGAACCCCACTCCGGCCTCGGCCAGGCGATCACGTACTTCCTCACGCACTGGACGCCGCTGACACGGTTCCTCGAGATCCCCGGTGCCCCCATCGACAACAATCTCGTCGAGCGCGCGCTGAAAAGGGCCATCCTGCATCGCAAGGGCGCCCTCTTCTACAAAACCCTGAACGGCGCGCACGTCGGCGACCTCTTCATGAGTCTCATCCATACGTGCGAACTGAACGGCGTCAACGCGTTCGCCTACCTCGTCGCACTCCAGCAGCATGCCGACGCGCTGAAGGAGACACCGGGCGCGTGGCTGCCGTGGACCTACCGCGACACCCTGCAGCCGCTCGGGGCGTCGCGCGCGGCGGCGTCGCCCCCAGGCATGCGCCCGGGAGCGTCCCGTGGGCGACGCGTTCAGGCACGATCGTCGCAGCGAGGTGCGCCGCGATGAGTCGGACGACCCGCACGCCGAGGACACCCACGGCCTGCACCAACGGCGCAGCCACGGCACTCGTCAGACGCATCACCACGTACCCGGTCCGGCTCACCGGTCCCGCCCCGCTCACCGGCAAGGACATCCACGTCCACCGCGTGGCCCTTCACGAATGCCACGTCTGCGGGCACCTCATGCCGACGCCCGCCGGCCACGCCAAGGTCGAGCGATGCGTCGAGCGATGCATTCAGCTGTTTCTGGGGCTTCTCCCCTGACCCGAAGCCTGGCCGGCGCTGGGCGCGCGCACACCTCATGAGCACAGCAGAACAGAACGCGGATGTCGTCCGGCGGGGCTACGCGGCGTTCAACGCGGCCGACATCACGACCCTGACCGAACTCATGCCCGAGAACGCCTCATGGCACACCCCCGGGCGCAGCCGCATCGCTGGAGACCACATCGGCCGCAGCGCCGTCTTCGCGCAGTTTGGCCGGTATGGCGGCGAGACGACCGGCACGTTCAGGGCCGACTTGAAGCAGGTGTTCGGGAGCGACAACGGCCGCGTGGTGGCCATCCACCACAACAGCGGTGAGCGTAACGGCAGGCGTCTCGACTCGGACTGCTGCATCGTCTTCGAGGTCAAGAACGGGCAGATGGTCTCTGGCCGGGAATACTTCTACGACCTCCACAACTGGGATGCGTTCTGGGCCTAACAACCCAAGAGTTCACTCCGTGCCGCGTGCCCATTCGGGCTGGCCTGATCGATGCGGTCCGCGCCAGTGTCACGGGGGTGCCATGGCGATACCTCGTACCGCGGGGCTACACTGGCACGGCCTCCACGAGGCTCACCGGCGATTCGGTGGGCACCACGCGCGT
>JANORI010000696.1:0-15927 GCA_031415235.1 Acidobacteriota bacterium
CTCGACCTCTGTCAGGGCCTGGCCGCCGCGCACGACGCCGGCATCGTGCACCCCGATCTGAAGCCCGCCAACAACAAGGTGCGGCCCGACGGCGTCGAGAAGATTCTCGACTTCGGCCACGCCCAGGCGCCAGCCCGCCAGGGACCCGACACCGCGAACTCGCCCACCGTGCTGAACATGCGCACCATGCCGGGCGCGATTCTGGGCACGGCGGCCTACATGAGTCCCGAGCAGGCGCGGGGACGGCCAGTGGACGCGCGCGCCGACATCTGGGCCTTCGGTTGCGTGTTCTACGAGATGCTCACCGGGCGGCCTGCCTTTGCCGGCGAGACCACCACCGACATCCTGGCCGCGGTCGTGCACAGCGAGCCCGACTGGTCGGCGCTGCCGCAGGGCCTGCCGTCGCGCGTCGACGAATTGCTGCGGCGCTGCCTGCAGAAGGCCGTCAAAAATCGTCAGCGCGACCTCGGCGACGCGGGCTTCCAACTGCAGCGCGCGCAAAGCGCGTCGTCAGCCGCGCCCCCCGCCTCGCCACCAGCGAATGGCAGTGCGCCGTCATCGACGAGCCCGAGCGCACCGCCCGCGGCCCCACGCGGCCGGCGTTCGTGGCTGGGCCCGGCCATGGCGTTTGCGGCAGGCGCGGCGGCCGTCGCGCTGTGGTACGGCTGGCGCGGCGCGGCGCCGGCACCGAGCGCGGTGGCCAACACCCCGGTCCGCACGTCGATCGTGCTGCCGCAGGGCATGACGCTGGCTCTGGGGCGCGGATCGTCGGTGGCGGTCTCTCCCGACGGCAGGCGCGTCGTCTTCGTGGGGCGCGACGGCAACACGACCGCGCTCTACCGTCGCGACCTCGACCGCTTCGAATCGCAGGTGCTGGCCGCGACGACCGGCGCCAGCGAGCCGTTCTTCTCCCCCGATGGCCGCTGGGTCGGCTTCGTCGCCGACCGCATGTTGAAGAAGGTCTCGATGGATGGCGGCGCACCGGTCAACATCGCGCCGGCGCCGATCCTGCGTGGCGACGCCTGGGGCGACCACGATACCGTGCTGTTCACGCCGACCAATGGCGCTCCGGTGGTACGTGTCTCGGCAAACGGCGGCGAGCCCTCACAATTCACGGTGCTGGCGAAAGGCGAGGCCAGCCACCGGTGGCCACGCGTCCTGCCAGGCGCCGCCGGCGTGCTCTTCTCGGTGTGGAACGACACCGGATGGGAACCCGCCAGCATCCACGCCCAACGGCTCGACGGCACGGGCCGCTCGGTGGTCGTCGCGCGCAACGGCGGCTATCCGCGCTACCTGCGCGACGCGGACGCGGCCCACGGATTCCTCGTCTACGCGCGCGAGAACGGCCTCATGGCGGTGCGCTTCGACGAAGCCACGTTGACCACGACCGGCACCGCAACTCCCATCTTCGACGGCTTGATCACCAACCTGTCGGGCGGCGCGCACTTCGACCTGTCGCCGGGTGGCACGCTCGCCTACGTGCCCGGCGCCACCGACGAAGCCAACCGCGAACTGCAGTGGGTCGCCCTCGACGGCACGGCAGCGCCACCGCTGCTGATCAGGAACTTCTCGAGCCGCGGCTGGGAACTTTCGCCCGATGGACGGCAGGTGCTGTTTGCCAACACCACCGGCGGACCCACCCGCAACCTGTGGCGGATCGATCTCGCAAGCGACTCGACGACGCAGCTCACGCGCGGCATCGACAGCTACAACGCGGTGTGGTCGGGGGACGGCACGTCGATCGTGTATCTGAAGGGCAACCCCGACGCGACGCTGGTGCGGCGGCCCCTGCGGCCCAACGCCGAGGACGAGGTCGTGTCGGCAGAAGGCGGACGCGGCGCGAGTGACGTCTCGCGCGACGGCCGCTGGATGCTGGGTGTTCGCAACCACCCGGAGACCGGCGCCGACATCATCGCGCTGCCCCTTGCGCCGCTGGCGGCCGGCGGCACCCCCACGGCGCCTGTGGCCGGCGCGCCGCGACCGATCGTGGCAACGCCGGCGAGCGAATCCGATCCGCGCTTCTCGCCCGACGGTCGCTGGCTGGTCTACCAGTCGAACGCGAGCGGCCGATTCGAGATCCACGCCAGGGCCTTTCCCGACGGCGATCGCGAATACAAGCTCTCGACCGGAGGCGGCACGGTGGCGCGGTGGGCGCCCTCCGGTCGTGAGGTCTTCTACCGCGCGCCGGACAACGCGATGATGGCGGTGACCATCACGGCGGCTGCGACCGCCCTCACCGTCGATCCACCGCGCCGGCTCTTCGACGCGACGCGCTACGACGGGGCGTATGCCGTCGGTCCGGATGGCCGGCGCCTGTTGATGATGCCGGCGCTCACGACCGAGGCCGCAGCCACCGAGATCCGTCTCGTGACCCACTTTCTGGACGAACTCCGGACCCGCGTCAAATAGCACCGTGGCGCCGCTGTGACGCTCTGCCACGGTTTCTTCACTGGACCTCCCGGGGGCCGGCCGGTCAGACTGCACGGCATGCACCGAACTCCGGCCCCCGCCCACGTGCGTCGCCTGGCCCACCAGCACCGCCTGCTCCTCGGTGCCGCGGCCCTGCTGTGCACCGCGATTGGCGTGCAGGCCCAGCGCGGGCCCGGCCCGGGCGGCAACGGCGGTCCGCAGCCCGTCACCGGCATCACAATCGCACAGCGTCAGGCCTTCGATAACGGCGTCCGCGTCTTCGGCAAGGACTACACCATGGCCGAGGGACTCGGTCCGGTGTTCAACGACGAGTCGTGCGCCGATTGCCACCGCGGCGGCGGCGACAGCAATCGCACCGTCACGCGCTTCGGCCGGGTCGACCGCGACGGCTTCGACCCGCTCGAACGGCTCGGCGGATCGCTCGTGCAGGCGCGCGGCATCGGCAGCGTGTCCACCGCCGACGGCACCCTCGACTTCCGCGGCGAGACCGTGCCGCCCGATGCCACGGTCCAGGCGCGGCGCAAATCGCAACCGCTCTTCGGCCTCGGCTTCGTGGACGCCGTGCCCGACGACACCTGGCACGCCATCGCCGAGGAGGAGCTGCAATCCGATCCCGCCACGGCCGGCCGCGTGCAGCTCCTCTTCGATCCGACCACCGGTGGCACGATCGCGGGCCGCTTTGGCTGGAAGGCGCAGGTGCCCACGCTCCGCGCGTTCGCGGGTGATGCGCTGCTGAACGAGATGGGCATCACGAGCCCGGGCTTCCGCGACGAGATCTGCCCGCAGGGCAACTGCCTCGCGCTCGGCTTCAATCCGGCGCCTGCGCTCAACGACGATGGCAACGACGCTGAGGCCATGACCGACTTCATGCGGATGCTGGCGCCGCCACTGCCCGGCCCTGGCGACGACCTCAGCGCGCGCGGCGAGGCGGTGTTCCACGCGTCGGGCTGTGCAGCCTGCCATCGCCCCGCGCTGCAGACCGGCCCGAGCGACATCCGCGCGCTCGACCGCGCCGTGTTCCGGCCCTACTCCGACTTCCTGCTGCACGACATGGGATCGCTCGGCGACGGCATCGTGCAGGCGTCGGCCGGCGGCCAGGACATGCGCACGACGCCGCTGTGGGGCCTGCGACTGCTCACTCGCTATCTGCACGACGGGTCGGCCACGACCATCGACGACGCCGTGCGCCGGCACGACGGCCAGGGCCGCGCCTCAGGCCTGCGCTTCGAGGCGCTCAGCGGCGCCGATCGCGACGCGCTGCTCGCCTTCCTGCGCTCGCTCTGACCCCGCGCCAGCGCGAGTAGCCGCGTGCAGCGCCGCCTGGACCCTGCACCGGCGGCGCCGGCGGCCGATTAGGTGCGCGGAGTCGATTGCGCCATGACCGACCTGCGGGTGCCCACGACCAGACAACCCGTCACCATCACGTGCACCGACGGCCGCGCGTTCGACGGGCACATCTTCATGCCGTCGCAGTCGTCGCGCCACATGGGGCCGATGCGGGCCGATGAGTGGAGCGACACGGTGCCCACCTTCTTTCCGTTCCGAGCGCGCGATGCCGCGTGTTCCACCATCTTCAACGTGGCTGGCGTGGTGGCCTTCACGGTACCCGTCGACGGCGCCGAGGCACAGGCCGACGTGCACGACGCCGCGCTCGTCGACGCGCCCCTGGCACACGTGGTCGTGGACGCGAGTGGCACCACGTTCGAAGGCGACGTCATCATCGACATGCCACCAGCCCACCAGCGCATGGCCGACTGGTTGAACGCACCTGCCTCGTTCATCACCGTGCGCGCACGCGGCCACCATCACCTCATCCACAAGCGGCACATCACGCGCGTCGTGGAGATGCCCGAGAGCGGGAACTGACCATGGACGTCTCGACCCCCACTACGCCCACACCTGCCCCCGTGCCGCCGACCGCTGGGCCCTCGGACGCCGCCGCCAACGGCATGCGCGCGCTGCTGCGGGCGCTCGTGCAGATGAAGGCCTCGGACCTGCATGTGTCGGCCGCCAACGCGCCCGCTGTTCGGCTCGACGGCGAGATGACGCCCGTGCCCGGCTGCCGGGCGCTGTCGAGCCAGGAGACCGAACAGCTCCTGCTTTCGATTGTCCCACCGCGCGCGCGCGAGGAATTCCAGCGCCGCCACGACGCCGACTTCGCCTACGAAATCGAGGGGCTGAGTCGCTTCCGCTGCAACTTGTTCGTCGATCGCAAGGGCATCGGCGGCGTGTTCCGCGTGATTCCGAGCACGATCATGACCGCCGAGTCGATGGGCCTGTCCCCGGAGATCCTCGACCTGTGCCGTCTGCCCAAAGGCCTGGTGCTCGTGACCGGCCCCACCGGCTCGGGGAAGTCAACGACGCTGTGCGCGCTCGTCGACTACATCAACCGCACCCGCGCCGATCACATCATCACCATTGAAGATCCGATCGAGTTCGTGCACGAGAACAAGAAGTGTCTGGTGAATCAGCGCGAGGTGGGCGAGCACACCGACTCGTTCAAGGACGCCTTGCGCGCGGCCTTGCGTGAAGACCCCGACGTGGTGCTCGTGGGCGAGATGCGCGACCTGGAGACCATGGCCATGGCGATTGAAACCGCCGAGACCGGCCATCTCGTGTTCGGCACACTGCACACCTCGTCGGCGCACGGCACCGTGGATCGCATCATCAACCAGTTCCCGGCCGAACGGCAGTCGCAAATCCGCATGATGCTCGCCGATGGGTTGAAGGGCGTGATCAGCCAGATGCTGTGCAAGAAGATTGGCGGCGGCCGGGCGGCGGCGCTCGAAGTGATGGTGGCGTCGGCCTCGATCTCGAACCTGATCCGCGAGGGCAAGACCTTCCAGATCCCCTCGATCATGCAGTCGGGCAAGAAGCTCGGCATGTGCCTGATGAACGACAGCTTCCTCGACCTGGTGAAGCGCCAGGTCGTGAAGCCCGAGGACGCCTACGCCAAGGCCGTCGACAAAGCGGCCCTGCTGGGGTTGTTCCGGCGCAACGACGTGGACGTGTCGTGGGCGCCGAAAGAGACGCTCAGTCCCGCAGCCGCGGCGTAGCCGGCGCGCGCGGGAGGCGCGCGGGGGGCCGAACGCGGGATATCATCGACGCCCGTGCGTCGACTGATCGTCCTCGTCGTTGCGACCCTCGCCGCGCTGGCGATGTGGGCTGGCGTGTTCCTGGCTGGCACGCTCGAGGGCTGGTGGCGTCGCCCGCTGGCGCCACCAGGCGACCCGCGCGCCTTCATGGCCGCGGCCACGCGGATGATTCAGGCCGAGTCGTCCGGCAATCTTGTGCTCGGGCTGGTCGAGGACGGGACCGCGGTCGACGAATACTTCACCTCCGCCGGCCAGCCCGTCGATCGCGACACGCTGTTTCAAGTGGCGTCGCTCAGCAAATGGGTGACGGCCATCGGCGTGATGACGCTGGTTGATGCGGGCCAGATCGATCTCGACGCGCCGGCCGAGACCTACCTCACACGGTGGAAGCTACCCGTGAGTGAGTTCGACCACCGCGAGGTCACGGTGCGACGCCTGTTGAGTCACACGGCGGGGCTCACCGACGGCCTCGGCTACGCGGGGTTCGCGCCGGGCGTGGCAGTGCAGTCGCTGCCGGACTCGCTCACGCGGGCGGCTGATGCATCGCCGGGCCGCGACGGCGTCGTGCGCGTCGGGCAACCGCCCGGTGCCGAGTGGGCCTATTCCGGCGGCGGCTACGCGGTGTTGCAGCTCCTGATCGAGGACGTCACGGGCGAGCCGTTCGATGCCTACATGCGGCACGCCGTGCTGCACCCGCTCGGCATGACGCGGTCGACCTTCGTGCCTCCCGACGAGGGCGCAGCCAATCTCGCCGACATCTACGGCGAACGCGGCACGCTGGCCACGCGCTACGAGTTCACGGTCACCGGCGCATCCGCCCTCTACACGAGCCTCGCCGACCTCACCAGGCTCATCCAGGCGCACCTCCCCGGTCCACGGGGCGAACTGCCCGGCCGCGGAGTGCTGCGGCCGCAGACGCTGCAGGAGATGCGTCGCCCGCACGCCGCACAACTGGGCGCAGATATCTGGGGCCTGGGGGTCATCCTCTACGCTCCCAACGACGCCGACGGCCACGTCATCGGCCACGACGGCGACAACGAGCCCGCGATCAACACCGCAGCGCGCTTCGACCCGGCCACTGGCGACGGCATCGTGGTCCTCGAAACCGGAGACCCCTTGCTGGCCACGCGGATCGCCGGCGAGTGGGTGTTCTGGCACACTGGCAACGTCGACAACCTGACCGTGCTCATGGAGGCACGCAGCACCCTTACGACGCTCGGCGCAGGGGCCGTCGCGATCCTGGTGGCCGCGGGGTTCCTGGGCTGGCGATTCCGCCGCCAGGCGCAAGCCGCTGGCGCCAGCGGCCGGAGAACCACATGACACACCTCGAGATGCCCGCGCTTCGCGACTTCGCCACCAGATACACCGCTGCCTGGTGCAGCGGCGACGCCGTCAGCGTGGCGGCGTTCTACGCGTCGCACGGGTCGCTCACCATCAACGGCGGCGTGCCGTCGGTGGGCACGCGCGCCATCACCGACGCGGCGCAGGGGTTCATGACGGCCTTTCCAGATCTGAAGGTCTCCATGGACGACGTGGTGCAGAAAGACGACGAGTGGATCTACCAATGGACCCTGGAGGGCAGGAACACAGGCCCCGGCGGGACTGGCAAGCGCGTGCGAATCAGCGGGTACGAGCAGTGGCGGATGGGCGACGATGGACTGATCGGCCAGTCCCTGGGCCACTACGACGCGGCCGCCTACGCGCATCAAGTTGAACATGGCGTCGCCGAGCCCTGACGCACGTCACGAGGTGGTCCCATGAAACGTCGCGAGTTCCTCACTGCCGCCGGAGCCGCCGGAGCCGCCGCGACCATGTGGCCGCGCCGCGCCAGCGGACAGTTGCCGACGCCCCCGAGCACCAGCACGGTGCGCCAGGATTGGCTCGCCCGCCGCACGGAGCCGATCCTCCAGCCCGGGTTGCCGATTGTCGATCCGCACCACCATTTGTGGATTCGACCCGGATCGCGCTATCTGGCCGACGACCTGCTGGCCGACACGACGAGCGGTCACAACATCGCCGCGACGGTGTACGTGCAGGCCCGATCGATGTACCGCTCGACGGGCCCAGCGGAGATGCGACCTATTGGCGAAACGGAGTTCGTCAACGGCGTTGCGGCCATGTTCGCCAGCGGTGTGTTCGGCCCCATTCGAGCCTGCGCCGGCATCGTCGGCCAGGCAGACTTGAGGCTCGGAAGCCGTGTGGAGCCGGTGTTGACGGCGCATCTGCGCGCCGGCGGTGATCGCTTCCGCGGGATCCGGCACATCACCGCATGGGACGCCGACGAGTCCATCAACAACCCTGACTACCCGTCGCCGCCGGGTCTGTTGGGCGACAAGACGTTCCGCGAGGGGATTGCGACGGTCGGCCGACTTGGCCTCACTCTGGACGTCGCGCTCTATCATCCGCAGATCGACGAACTCGCCGACCTGGCGGGCGCGTTCCCCACGCTGAAGATGGTGGTCAACCACACCGGCTATCCCCTCGGCATCGGCGTCTATCGCACCCAGCGCAACGAGGTGTTCGCCCGTTGGGCCGCATCGATCAAGGCGCTTGCAGCGCACCAGAACGTTTACGTCAAGCTCGGCGGTTTGGGGATGCGCTACAACGGCCTCGGATTCAACGAGCTGCCGGACCCGCCATCGTCGGAGATGGTGGCCACGACGTGTCGTCCGTATGTCGAGACCTGCATCGAGGCGTTCGGCCCGTCGCGCTCGATGTTCGAGAGCAACTTCCCGGTGGACAAGGTGTCATACAGCTATCAGGTGTTCTGGAACGCCTGCAAGCTCATGACGAAGGGCGCAAGCCGTACCGAGCAGGCGGATCTGTTTGCGGGCACCGCGACGCGGTTCTATCGCCTCGACGGCCTTGGCTGAGGGCGGTTCGGCGGGGCGGGGCGGGGCGCGCCTCGCCTCGTCGCCGCGTCACCTGGCTGGCGCGAGGCGCATCAGCTCCTCGAACCAGTGCTGCACGACCACGAAGCTCGGGGCCGCCGTGTCTTGCGCGCGCTCGGGGAGCTTCTTCATCAGCAGGAATCGCTGGCCGTCAGGCGACGCGTCGTAGGACCGCCACGCCACGCCCATCGGCTCGATCGTGACGGCGAGGGTGCCTCGATAGTCCCAATCGAAGCGCGGGTGGAGCCCTGAGTGCTCCGCGGGCGTCGTGCTGCGCTGGAAATACAGGAAATGTCGGCCGTCGGGAAGGAAATGCGGGAAGGCGTGCCCGGCGTCCTGACCGAACGTCGTCAGGGGTGTGACGGCGCCCCCTGAGGCGGCGACTCGCGCGAGGGGGCTATTGCCGTTTGGGGCAAACGCGATGGTGCCATCGGTGCTCCACGCGCCGCCGCGACCGGTGGCGGCATCGCCGAGCACCTGCGGCACGCCGCCGGTGGTGTCGACCTTCTTCAGCTTGCCGGTGGCGAAGAACGCCAGCGAGCGGCCCTTTCCAGCCGTGTCGAACGGCCGGCGGAAGTGCTGCTGCGCTTTGAGCGGCGATGGGCGTATCATCCTGTCCGGCGGAACGCACGCAGGGAGATCACGTGATGCAACGAGAGACCGAAGCGTTTGACGCGATCGTCGTCGGCTCTGGCATTTCCGGCGGGTGGGCGGCCAAGGAACTCACCGAACGTGGCCTGCGCGTGCTGCTGCTCGAACGCGGCAAGAACATCGAGCACGTGAAGGACTACACGAGCGCCCGCAAGGCGCCGTGGGACTATCCGCATCGCGGCGGCCGCACGCGCGAGCTGGTCGATGGCTACCCCGTCCTCGAGCGGGACTATCCGCTCAACGAGAAGCAGCCGGACTGGTGGACCAACGAACGGGAATCGCCCTACACCGAGGTGAAGCGGTTCGACTGGTACCGCGGCTATCAGGTCGGCGGCCGGTCACTCACGTGGGGGCGACAGAGCTACCGGCACAGCGACCTCGACTTCGAGGCGAATGCGAAAGACGGCATCGCGGTGGACTGGCCGATCCGCTACGCCGACATCGCTCCCTGGTACGACCACGCCGAACGCCACGCCGGCATCTCAGGTTCGGTCGAAGGCATGCCGCAGCTTCCCGATGGGCAGTTCCAGCCGGCCATGCCCCTCAACGTGGCGGAAACGGCGATTGCCGGCCGACTGTCCCGGCACTTCGAGGGCACGCGGCGGATCATCCCAGGCCGCGCCGCGAATCTGACGCAGCCGCTCGGCACGCGGGGCCGGTGCCAGTACCGCAACGCCTGCCGCTTTGGCTGTCCCTACGGCGGCTACTTCAGCACGCAGTCCTCGACGCTGCCGGCGGCGATGGCCACCGGCCGGCTCACACTGAAGATTCACGCGATCGCGACCGACGTGGTCTACGACCAGGATCGCAAGCGCGCCACGGGCGTGCGCGTGCTCGACGCCCACACCCGCGAGACGACCGTCTACTCGGCGAAGATCGTGTTTCTGTGCGCGTCCACGCTCAACTCCGCGTGGATTCTGATGCGGTCCGCGCTAGACGTCTGGCCCGGCGGGCTGGGCAGCAGCTCGGGTGAGCTGGGGCACAACCTGATGGATCACCACTTCCGCCTCGGCGCAAGCGGCGACCTCCACGAGTTCGAAGACCGCAACGTCTACGGCCGCCGGCCCAACGGCTTCTACATCCCGCGCTTCCGGAACGTCGGCGGCGAAGAGCGACCGTACCTCCGCGGCTTCGGCTACCAGGGCAGCGCCAACCGGCAAGGATGGGAACGCGCGGTGGCGGAACTGGGCGTGGGCGGCGCCTTCAAGGACGCCATGGCCACGCCTGGCTCGTGGCGCGTTGGCGCCACCGCCTTTGGCGAGATGCTGCCCAACCACGCCAACCGGGTCACGATCGACACGTCGCGCACCGATGCCTGGGGCCTGCCGGTGCTGGCCATCGACTGCCAGACGGGCGAGAACGAGCGCCTGATGCGGCGCGACATGATGAACGACATGGCCGAAGTGCTGGAAGCCTCCGGCGTCCGCAACGTGAAGGTCTACGACAACGGCTACTTCCCCGGGATGGGCATCCACGAGATGGGCACGGCGCGCATGGGCCGCGATCCGAAGACCTCGGTGCTCAACGCGCGCAACCAGGTGTGGGACTGTCCCAACGTGTTCGTGACCGACGGCTCGTGCATGACGTCGGCGGCCTGCGTGAACCCTTCGCTGACCTACATGGCCCTCACGGCTCGCGCGGCGGCATTTGCCGTCGAAGAACTGAAGCGCACCAACCTGTAGACGAGGAGTGGGCAATGGAAGACCGGGCTGACTCACAGCGATTCGTCGACGACGGCACGCGGTCGGGAATCACGCGCCGCGACGCGCTGCACCACGTGATGGCGCTCCTCGGGGGCGTGGCGCTGGTCGGGAGCGCGCGCCTGGAGGCGTTCTCGTTCGAGCCGGGCGTGCTCGATCGGGCGATGGCGCAGGGCGTCGGCGCGTTCAGCGCCGCCGACGTGGCGCTGCTCGACGAGATTGCCGACACGATCCTGCCCGAGACCTCGACGCCCGGGGCGAAAGCGGCCAAGACGGGCGCCTTCATGGCGCTCATGGTCACCGACGCCTACACCGACGCCAACCAGCAAGTGTTTCGGCAGGGTCTGACGACGCTCGACGCGGCCTGCCGGGCCAGGACGAGCCGGTCCTTCATGCAGGCCACTCCCGCCGAGCGGCTCACGCTGCTCGAAGCGCTGGACCGCGAACAGAAGACGGCCATGGAGGAGCGAATTGCCGGGGCACGCTCCCGCGCGCCGGCGGCGCCGGCGCCACCCGACGACGACGAGGCTCGCCACTACTTCCGCATGATGAAGGAACTGGCGCTCGTCGGCTACTTCACGTCGGAGATCGGCTACACGAAGGCCATGCGCTACATCGAAGCCCCGGGGCGCTTCGACCCGAATGCGCCGCACGCGCCCGGCGACAAGTCCTGGGCGCCGCACGCGTAGACACCACCGCCAGAAGAGGCAGACGCCCATGATGACTCGACGTCAGTTCTCGCGCACCGCGCTGGCGGGCGTGATCGTTCCCGCCTTGTCCGCGCGATGGTCGAACGCCTCGCCGGTCGGCGGCGTGCGTCTTGGCGTGCAGACCTACAGCTTTCGCGAGCTGACGAAGCAGGGCACGCCCGACGCGTTGCAGGTCGTCATCGCGTCGATGAAGGCATGCGGCATCGACGAATGCGAGCTCTGGTCGCCGCAGATCGAGCTGGCCGCACCGGCCGGGCGAGACGCCACGCCCGACGCCCAGGCGAAGGCGCGCGAGGCACTGCGCGCGTGGCGGCTGTCGGCCGGACCGGCCTACTACGAGGGCGTGCGCACGCGCTTTGCCGCCGCCGGCATGAGCATCTACGCCTACAACCTGAGCTTCAACGAGTCGTTCTCCGACGACGAGATCACTCGCGGCTTCGAAGCCGCGAAGGCCCTCGGCGCGGAGGCGATCACGGCCTCGACGACCGTGCGGGTCGCCAGGCGTCTCGTGCCGTTTGCCGAGACGCACCGGCTGCCCGTATCGATGCACAACCATTCGAATGTAACGGACCCAAACGAGTTCGCCACGCCGCAGAGCTTCACGTCGGCCCTGGCGATGTCTCCCCTGTTCCGGATCAACCTCGACATCGGCCACTTTACGGCGGCGGACTTCGACGCGCTCGCGTTCCTCGAGGCGCACCACGGTCGCATCACCAACCTGCACCTGAAGGACCGCAAGAAGCGTCAGGGGGACAACGTGCCGTGGGGCAGCGGCGACACGCCGATCCTGGAGGTGCTCACCTGGTTGAAGCGGACCAAGTCGCCGGTCCGCGCCTACGTCGAGTACGAGTACCCAGGCACGCGCGGTGCGGTGGCGGAAGTCACTACGTGCGTGAACTTCGCGAAGCACGTGCTGACGGCGTGACCTAGCGGAACCGAGCGGCGCGCGTGGCCGTACCTGCGGAACGGACCAGGAGAGCATGAGACTGCCATGACCACGATGAACCGGCGACAGTTCGTGTGGGCGGCCGCGGCCGGCTCGGCGGCGATCGCTCGCGGCACCGACCTCCGGGCCGCCCCGATCTACGACCTGGTCATCAAGGGCGGGCGCGTGATCGACCCCTCGGTCAGGCTGGACGCGATCCGCGACGTGGCCATCTCGGGCGGGCGCATCGCGGCCGTCGAGGCCAACATCGTGGGCGACGCCGCCGAAACCATCGATGCGCGCGGCAAGATCGTCGTCCCTGGCCTGCTCGACGTCCACAGCCACGCCACGCGCGTGAAGGACGGTCCCGCACTGTGCCTCGCCGACGGCGTGACCGGGTTCATCGATGCAGGGTCGCAGGGCGCGGAACGGATCCAGGAGATCTTGGCCGCCGCCAGGGCGGCACCGCAGCCCTGCCGCGTGTTGATCAACATCGGGCGGGCCGGCATCCTGCCGACCGGCGACACCATGGACCTGAATCTCGCCGATGTCGGCGCGGCCCGCGACGCCGTCGCCAAGCACCGGGATCTGCTCGTCGGGGTCAAGGCCCGCCTGTCACGCGAGGTCGCCGGCACCAATGACTACGAGGTGCTGCGGCGAGCACAGGAAGTCGTCGCCCCGTTCAACCTGCCCGTGATGATCCATATGGGGCAGACGGTGTCGCCGCTGCCTCGGCTCATGGACCTACTCAAGCCCGGCGACATCGTGACCCACATGTTCGCGCCGCCGCCACACAGCATCGTCGACGAGAACGGCCGCATCCTGCCGGAAGTGCTGGCGGCCCGGCGCCGCGGCGTGTGGTTCGATCTCGGCAACGGACGCACCGGCCATCTGCGCTGGGACATCGTCGAACGTGTCATGCAGGCGGGCTTCTGGCCCGACACCTTCTCCACCGATTGGACGGCAGAAGGGCGCACGGCTCAGGTCATCGACTTCCCGAACGTGATGTCGAAGTTCCTGGAGGTCGGCATGCCGCTCGATCAGGTCATCGCCCGCGCCACCGTCAACGCCTCGCGCGTGTTCGAGGTGTTTCGCGATCGGGGCACGCTCAACGTGGGCGCGCCGGCCGACGTGGCGGTACTCGAGCTGCGCCAGGGGTCATTCGAGTTCGTCGACAATTTCGCGAACACCCGGACCGGTCGCCAGCGACTCTTTCCGAGCGGGACCATTCTCGCTGGGAAGCGCGTGCCCGCGCTGGCCCGCTCGTCCGGCGCGGGGTGACCGCTCAGACGTCGCAGAGCACGACGGCCTCACGCAGCGACGTCATCGGGTCGCGCACGGGCACGAACTCGTGCGCCAGGTAGCCCGTGAACCCGGTGGCCACGATGGCCCGGCAGATCGACGCCCACTGCAGTTCCTGCGTGTCGTCCAGCTCGTGCCGCCCCGGCACGCCGCCCGTGTGGTAATGGCCGATGTGCGCGTGGTGCTGGCGGATCGTACGGATGACATCGCCCTCCATGATCTGCATGTGGTAGATGTCGTAGAGCAGCTTCACCCGCGGCGAGTTCACCGCAGACACCACCTCCACGCCAAACGCGGTCCGATCCCCCTGGTAGTCGGCGTGATCCACCTTGCTGTTCAGCAGCTCGACGCAGATCGTGACGCCGTGCTGTTCGGCGGGGCCCTTGAGGCGAGTGAGCGCCGTGACGCAGTGGTCGATGGCCTCGCGATCGCTGCGCCCCTGGCGGTTGCCGAAGAACGTGATGAGGTTGGGCACGCCGAGCGCCGCGGCTTTCGGCAGGGCAGCCGTCAGGCCCTCGACGATGCGGTCGTGGTTCGCAGGGTTGTTCAGGCCCTCGCGGATCGTGCCACCACCGCCGTAGCCCATCGAGCACACGAGGCCGTGGTCGCGCACGACGGGCCAGTCGCTGGCCTCGAGCAGGTCGATCGCGGGCACGCCGAGCGCCGCCACGGCCTTGCACAAATCTGGCAGGGCCATCTTCTGGTAGCACCAGCGACTCACCGACTGACGGAGTCGACCGCGGACCACCACGCGTCTACTCGGCTGGACGTTCGTGCCGCTGGCGCCTGCGGCCCCGCGGGCAGCCAGGCCGGTCAGCGCAAGGGCTGCGGCCCCGCGCAGCGCGTCGCGCCGCGTCGGCCAGAACCGTGTGGGCCGGGACAATCGGTGGTTGGTCATGCGCGTGGATCCTAGCAAAGCTGTGCCTCACACCACCCAGAAAAGCCCCTCGGCTCCGCTTCGCTAGGGGCAGCGTTTCCTGGCTCCGCGTTCGCGGAGCGTAGACATCTCCCAAGGCCTATCGGAACACGTGCTGAATTCGTCACGTTGGTGGCCTTGGGAGATGTCTCGGGCAGATGTGGCGTCAGGACGCCCGCGTTGGGTCGGTGGCGGTGGCAGAAGCAGGCGGGACGGCCCGCGGATGGAACGCCACGAGCAGCAGCACCATGGCGGCCACACCCAGCCAGGCGGGCACCATGAACAGGCGCTCGAAGTCGACACCGCCGGCGGCCGTGCGGAACCGGTCGCCCAGACCGCCCCACAGCAGGCTGCCGGCAAAGGGCCCAACGCCCAGAATGAGCAGGTTGAAGAGCCCCTGCGCACTGGTGCGGGAATCCTTGGGGAACTGCTCGTCTACGAAGATGTACACGGCGGCGAAATAGAACGCGTAGCACATGCCGTGCACGACGTTTACTGCCACCATCAGCCACAGCGGATTGCCGATCGCGTAGATGAAGAAGCGCGCGGCATGCGCGGCGATCCCGAGGGCCATGGTCTTGCGCCAACCGAGCCGGGCCAACACCGTGCCCAGCGCTCCCATGGTGACGATCTCGGCCACCTGGCCGATGCTCATGGCCGGCATGATCCAGTTGGCTGGCAGCCCGGCGCGTTCCAGGAAGGGACTGGTCCACTGGAAGTAGGCCTGGTGCACGAGCGAGTCGAGCAGCGTCACGACGAACAGCACGAACAGCGACGGCACGGCGAGCAGCTTGATCGCCGCCAGAGGCGCATTGCCCCCAGCCCCCTGACTGGGAGCCGTCTTGGGGAGCAGGAACGCGAAGGCCGCTAGCCCATACGACGCGAGGCCCGCGACGACGAAGATATTCCCCAGCGCGGCGTGCAGGCTGTCGCCGGTCTTGCCGGCCAGGATGAACACGAACGGCCAGCTCGCAGCGATCCAGCCAATCGTGCCCCACATGCGAAGTGGCCCGAAGTCGCGACGCGCGTCCGGCACGTTGTGGAACACCACCGCGTTTGTGAGGGCCACGGTCGGGATGAAGGCCAGCTGGTAGACCTGCATGAGGATCAGGAACGGCCAGAACGCGCGCTGCCAGGCCAGCGCGAACATCGCCGTCCCGCCAACGACGTGGCAGATCGCGAGCAGCCGGTCGGTGGAGATGAGCCGGTCGGCGACCTGGCCGCCCACAAAGAGCCCCACGAGGCAGGCCACGGCGGGCGTCGCAAAGACCCAGCCGATCTGCGCGCCCGAGAAATGCAACACGTCG
>JANORI010000697.1:0-12371 GCA_031415235.1 Acidobacteriota bacterium
GCCGGGCACTGCCGGCTGCACAAAAGTCAAGACTATCACGTCGTCCTTGGGTGACGCGGCCGTGTGCGCGGCGACGGCATGTCCCACGACCCAGACGATCTCCCCGTTGGCATCGACCACGACCGGGGTCCGGTGCCGCTCGGCCCGTGGCACCTTGCGGTCGACCATCAGGTCTTGCAGCGTCTTGGTGCCGCCGAGTCCAACCGGCCGGATTCGGTCTCCTGGCCGCCGACACCTGACAGCCAGGGGCAGCGCAACAGCGTCGGCCCGCACGGCCACCCGGTAGAGGCCAGGCCCCTCGCCGCCCTCTCTGGTAATCGGTCCAACCGCGTCAACCCGACAGCCTGGTCCCAACTCGTCCAATGCTGCGCTGCCTGGCACTGGCAGCACCTGCTGCCGCAAGCCCGGCGTGACCCGGAGCACGCCGTCCCTCTTCAATAAGACAGCATCCACGGAAAAACGTTCCATGCGGAGTCCTGCGCACTGGCCTGCGGCAGGCCCGGCCGTATTGCACACATCGAGTAGCCGCTCGATATCCGCGTGGCCGGGAGACCGGCGGGCCCCAGCGAGCACCAGCACCTGCCTTGCCGCGCGACGTCTGAGCGCGAGCGGCAGGGCCCGCAGACCGGCAGCGTCGAGCCGCAGCGATGCGACCTCCCGGTTGACGAGCGGGGCGAGCGCGTGGTCGGCGAGCTGCTCCAGGAGTGCGTCGTCGTGGGCGGCCACATCGGCCGTGCGGGCGAGCACGCGCGCCACCGAGGGCCGGTAGCGAGCCTCGAGCATCGGCAGCAGCTCGTGCCGAATCCGGTTGCGGGGGTGACTGAGGTCGGCGTTGGTCTCGTCTTCGACCCATGGCTCGCCGCGCGCCGCGAGAAACCGCCGCAGCTCGTCGCGGCCGCAGTCGAGCAGCGGGCGCACGACGGCGCCGCGCACCGGCAGGACGCCACGCAGGCCGCGCGTGCCCGCACCGCGCACCACGCGCATCAGCACGGTCTCGGCCTGGTCATCGCGCGTATGTGCCACGGCCACATGGTCCGCCCGGCTGGCGACCCGCGCCTCTTCGAGGAACGCGTAGCGGGCACGGCGGGCCGCCACCTCAATCGAACAATGCCAGGCCCGCGCCAGTGCCGCGACGTCGACCCGTTCGACCACCAGCGGCACGGCCATGCGCTCGGCCAGCGCCCGGCAGAAGTCTTCATCGCGAAGGGCGTGGTCCCGGAGTTGATGATTCAGGTGGGCAACGGCGGTGAGCGCCACCGCGCCGGCATCTTGCAGTTCCCGCAAGATCCAGAGCATCGACACGGAGTCCGACCCACCCGACAGAGCGGCCACCACCCGTCCACCCGTCAGCCACAGCTGATGGCGGTCGACGTACCGGCGAACGCGCGCGGCGATATCCGTCATGGTCGAACCGCCGTCAGATGGGTGGAGTGACGGGTGGGTCAGTATGGTGCCGGAGGGAGGACTCGCGATTCGCCTCTTTGTTCAATGTTTCAGCTAGAACTTCGGAAAGTTCCTGCATCTGTTACTGCTAGCTGCACACGAAGCTGATCCGACGGCAGCCTATGTCCGCCCAGTATAATAATTACGCCGCTGAGGAACACGCAAACCAGAAACGCAAGGTAGCCGCTGGCGAGCCCTCTCTCAATCATGTGAGCGAAGTCTCCTATCCAGTCTAGAAGCGACCCTCGATGCCGCCTAAGAACGATCCCTTGAGGTCGATTTGTGGTCGCGATTGTGCTGTTTGGCTCGTCCAGTCGATGGTGCCCTTGAAATCGCCTTGGCCGAACAAGCCCAGTTGGGGTACCAGTGATCCAGGTTTGTCGATCAGTTTGAGCACGTAGCGGGCGTTGACGGCGGCCCCAACGGCGAACTGGAGGGGCGGGCCGATGGATTTGAAGTCGAACACGGGGCTAACGCCCCACTGGAAGCCGAAGTTCATCGGCGAAACAGGATCTAGCTCGAGCGGCCCGACTTTCTTGACAGGTCTCGGTACAGCGCCAAGGATGGATCCCCGGAAGGGGAACGTCGGCGGCAGGCGATCCAAGAGCCGCATGATCTCCAGGAAGCTGGCCGTCGCGGGATCCACCGGATCATTCCGCACCGGGGCAGTTATGACGAAGGTCACCGTCTGGCCAGCCGGCGTCAGGGCCGGAACCCCAGAGAATGAGTCGGGGGGCAAGAAAAAAGGGGTCACCAGCGGTCGCGTCAGCGGCGGCAACGTCAAAGGCGGGATCAAACGTGGCGGCTGAATGCCAAGTCGGGGGCCACCAATCGCCGGCGTCGCCTGTCGCGGCGCCAGGACGAGCGTAATTGGCAACTGCTCCTCCTCGAAGAGCTTGCCCATCGTGTTCGGCCCGATTATACCGTCCGGTTTCAACTGGTTCGACTTCTGAAACTCTACCACCCTTGTGTGGGTTAGCGGCCCAAAGTCGCCGTCAACCCCTAACGGCGTAAGCCGCCGAATATGGAAGTTCAGCACGTCTTGAATGGCACGTACATCCGCGCCCTTGGCGCCCTGTTTAATCAAGCGGCCCATAAAAGTCCCTCCCTGTCCGTATGGCAGTTCGACCCGTCTGTGTTCCAGCTCATTGCTTTTGAACTGGATGGCTGGATTGTTTCTGTATGGTCGCAGATCCCTTGCGTTACCGAAACCCATTTGCGCGATTGCGTGGAAGGCCCAAGTGCGGCTGACCGCTCGCTTTCGAAAGCTGGTCGCGCGCGGGAAAGCCAAACCGAAAGTGGCCACGGCCATCGCGCGCGAACTGACCGGCTTCATCTGGGCGATCACGCGGGAGGTGCCGGCGCCGCCCGCGTAACCGCGCGCGCATCAGGTCCGTCGGGTCGGCGGCATCGCGGTCCGGTGGAGAACCCTCGGAAACGTTATGGACATCGGCACCATCGATACGTGTCACCGAACGTCTAAACGAAGACGCTTTATTTTCGGGACGAAGAGATCCGTCTGCTATTCGTGAATGACCAAAGCGGTAGTCGTCACCTCGACGAATCCCTGATCGGCCAGCAACTCGACGATGGATTCGAGATGCGAGAACAGGTGGCGCTCGAGGTCGTCGTTGGATGTGTTGCCGACTGACACCAGGACCAGGCCCCGGGGACGCCCGTACAACACGCGAGCTGTGACGAAGTCATCGTCCTTTGTGACGAAGATGCGGCCATTTCGATCGGCAAGCTCGATGACTTGACTGTCGGGGGTGCGATTGCCGGCGGGGAGATCGAGCGTGTGCAAAGCGTCATGACCGGACGCGGCAAGCCGCCGGGCGAGCCGGCGTGGCAGCTGCGCGTCGATCAGAAACGTCATGCCGCGGGCGGCTGGATTCGCTTGACCTGGGCGAGTCGTGCGGCGAAGGCGAGCGCCGCAAGGATGTCTTCACGATCGAGGTCTTCGTAGTCGCGGAGGAGGTCCTCGGTCGTCATCCCCGCGCTCAGCAGTTCCAGAATCGTCTCAACCGGATAGCGCAATCCCCGAATGCAGGGCTTGCCGTGGCAAATCCCCGGGTCGATGGTGATCCGTTCGAGCAGGGATGACATGTCGCCTCGTCAGGAGCCTCCGGTGAATCCGTTCCGATCATAGCACGGGGCCGCGGGCGGTCTTGGTCACGATCAGCCTGCGGGACGGCTTTTTCGGAGCATGCCGTCGGTCTGTCTTCGAGTCGTGATTCGATCTGTCGATGGAGTATGGCACCTGCTGGACGCAGGTGACACGAGCGCCTCATGACCGCGATGCGGCAGATGAGGGGTCGGAGGTCGTGCTCGTCAGCGACGGCCCTTCGCTCGCAGCTCCGTATCGCTCGCAGGCGTAGCTGTGCCACGACAGCACGCCGCAAAAAACGGCCCTGAGTTACGGACCGTCGGCCGACGAAGGTCAGCTGTAAGGCTCACGCCTTCGCCAGGCGTCTCATCAATTCTGGCAGCGCCACGGCCGTGACCCCTTGCTCGAGGGGCCACGTGTCGTCACCGCCGTGCACGACATATCTCGCCTGGGGGCGCAACGTGTCGCACGCCAGGCGGAATCCCTTACTGATGACGGGGGCGGTCGAGCGCTTGATCTCAATCGCTAACTCGACGACGCCCGCGCGCTCGAAGAGCAGGTCGACCTCCGCGCCGCTCTCGGTGCGGTAGAAGTAGGGGGCACGGCGGTCGCCGGCCACGGCGATCAGGTTGTCGATGACGAACCCCTCCCAGCTGGGTCCCGCCACGGGGTGCCCGAGCACCGCGTCCCAGTGCTCCAGGTCGAGCAGGGCGTGCACGAGACCACTGTCGCGCAGGTAGACCTTCGGCGTCCGCACCAGACGCTTTCCGACATTGCCGCTCCACGGGCGAAGACGACGGACCAGCAGGAGATCGACCAGGAGGTCGATGTAGCGGCCGATGGTTGGCGTGGACACGGCCAGGCTTGACGCCAGGCGGGACTGATTCAAGAGCGTGCCCTGGGCGTGCGCGAGCATCGTCCACAAGCGGCCAATAGTCTCGGAAGGCAGTCGTGGCGCGAACATCGGGACGTCGCGCTCCAAGTAGCTTCGGATGAACGCGTGCCGCCACCGCAGGCTGGAGGCGTCGCTTGCAGCCAACACGCTCTCCGGGAAGCCGCCGCGCACCCACAGGCGGTTCACGTCGCGGACCGGCGACGGCAGGTCCAGTAGGTCGAAGGGCGCGAGCTCGACGTACTCGACCCGGCCGGCAAGCGTCTCAGAGGCCTGCTGCATCAAGTCGAGCGCAGCCGACCCGAGCAACAGGAAGTGCCCTGCGCGATCGCCGGCGGCGCGCCGGTCGTCGATGACGCCGCGCAGTGTCTGGAACAGGGCTGGCGCCCGATGGATCTCGTCGATGACGACCAGCGTGCCGGTCTGAGCGCGCAGGAACGCGTCGGCATCCGAGAGCCGCCGCTGGTCGGCCGGTCGCTCCAGGTCGAGGTAGATGGCCCGGGCCTTCCGACGGGTCGCAAGCTGGCGGGCGAGCGTGGTCTTGCCGACCTGGCGCGGACCCAGCAGCACCACGCCCGGCATGTGCTGCAGACGATCCTCGATGAGTCTGCCGACGCGCCGCATGGGTACGGCCATTGCCGGAATTGTAACACCTCGCGTTAGAATTCCATCGGTCCTCCTCCCGCGTGTCTCCGCCGCGCGGCTCGGCGGCGGTGTGCCCGGAGGCGCGGCGCGTGGGCATGAAGCGGCAGCGGCACTCGCGGTGCGGTCTCAAGGGACGGCCAATAGGCGTGTGCCAGGGGGGCAAGGAGTCCTGAGTTAGGGGAACCCAGGGTCTAATAACGGGGGTTCTGTCACCCTCCAGACCCTGCTAAAGAGAAACTCGCCCTCACGCCACAACATGATGTGGGCCGGCACTCGGATCTGCACCACCCGCGTTTCGTCCATCGGGGTGCGTCGACGACGCGTGAGGCACTAATGTTTCCTATCGTCCAACAGAGACCGAAAATCAACAAGAACAGGCGCAAGCCCGCCATGTTTCAGACGGGCTTGGAAAGGGGTGGATTGGGGTATGGTGCCGGAGGGCGGACTCGAACCGCCGACCCTGCGCTTATGAGACGCATGCTCTAACCGGCTGAGCTACTCCGGCAGGAATCTGCGACTTTATCACGTCGGTGAGGTCGTGGTCGACCGCTCCACGAGGGCCGCCGCGAGCAGCGGGATCATGATCTCGTGGTGACCGGTCAGGTGGATGCCGCGCCCGATGCCGGCGGTTGGCCGCCGTACGACGTTGGTCAGTGGCCGGTAGTGCTGCCGGAAGTCGAGGTCGACGGTGGTGAGCCCGTCGAGGTCATGCCCGCAATTGCGCGCCACGGCTACGGCCTTGAGGAAGACCTCGGGCAGCACCACGGCCGAACCGCAGTTCAGGTACACGCCGCCTTTGAGCTTCGAGACCGACGCGGCGAGATGCCGGAAGTCACGCAGGCTCCCTTCGCCAATCGCGGCTCCCGAGGCCTGGGGGTGCATATGCACGATGTCGGTGCCAATTGCGACGTGTGTGGTCACAGGAATCCCAAGCCTGACCGACGTGCACAGCAGGCTGACGGCGGCATGCGGCGGACGCTCGCCGGCGAGCCATTCCGCCACCGCGCGGCCGAGGCCCGCGCCCCCAGCCACGCCGCGCACAATCGCGGCATTGATCCCGGTGCCGGTTTCCTCAGCCATCCCGAACGTGCCCGGGCCGAGCGCTTCATCGACGTCTTCCGAGGTGGCCCCGCCGATCGCGAGTTCGACATCGTGGATGATGCCAGCGCCGTTCAGCGCCAGCGCCGATACATAGCCGCGTTCCATCAGGTCGATGATGACCGGCGACAGACCGGCCTTGATTACGTGCGCGCCCAGCCCCCAGATCACGGGCGCCGAGCGCGAGTGCGCGGCGTCGACCGCATCGACGACGGCCAGCAGGTCGCGCGCGGCCAAGAGCTTGGGGAGGCTTGCGAGCCACCCGTCGATGCCCCCACCTGGAGCGTATGCCTGGGCCAGGTGTTCCCGACGAACCTTGCTCGTGCGCGACGCCAGCGGATACCGGCGCACGCCCGACAGATCGAACTCTTCGTAGTCGAGTTTCATCGTGACCTCAGCGAGCGGTCTCTCGCCTCTAGAGTATGGCCATCGCGTCGCCGTAGCTGTAGAAACGGTAGCGGGCGGCGACCGCGTCCGCATAGGCGCGGCGAGTCGAGTCGATGCCCGCAAACGCCGACACCAGCATCAGCAGCGACGACCGGGGCACATGAAAATTGGTGACGAGCCCCCCCACGATCCGAAAACGGTGGCCGGGGGCAATGAAGACCTCGGTGGAGCCACGACCTGGGGTGACCTCCCCACCGGTCCCGATTGCGAGGGACTCGAGCGTGCGCGTCGTCGTGGTGCCCACGGCGACGACGCGTCGGCCCGCGGCCAACGCGCGGGTCAGCGCCGCCGCCGCATCCGGACCTACCTCGTACTCTTCGCGCCCCATGCGATGGTCGGCGACGAGGTCTACTCGCACGGGCTGAAACGTGCCGTAGCCCACATGCAGCGTGATCGCGGTGCGCTCGATACCCGCGCGATCGATGGCGGCGAGCAGGTCGGGGGTGAAGTGCAGGCCCGCTGTCGGGGCGGCAATCGATCCCTCGTGGCGCGCGTACACGGTCTGGTAGCGCTCGCGGTCGGATGAGACGTCGGCGCGCGTGATGTACGGCGGTAGCGGCACGTGGCCGAGCCGGTGTACGGCGGCGTGTACGGCGCCACCATCTGTGGTGAACAGGCGCACGACGCGTCCGTACTCGCCCCGTTCCATCACCTCGCCGTGAAGCTCCCCGTGGGCGTCGTCAAACACGATCTTCGTGCCCGGCTTCACCCGCGGTCCTGGGCTGACGAGCGCCAGCCAGCGCTCGTTGGCGGGATCGCCCGCGGCGTCATCGAGTCGCGACACCAACAGACACTCGACCGCTCCGCCACCGGGCAGGCGTCGGCCGAGCAGCCGTGCGGGGAACACGCGCGTGTCGTTCAACACCAGCAGGTCGTCTGGTGCGAGCAGCCGGGGAAGGTCGGAAAACCCGCCGTGCGCGACGACCCCAGACGCCCGCCCCAGGTGCATCAGGCGCGATTCCCCCCTGACGGACGGCGGCTCCTGCGCCACCAGTTCAGTGGGCAGCTCGAAGTCGAAGTCTGAGACGCGTAGGGGCGCGGACACTGCGGACGACCGCGTCGAGGCGGCCCCCCATCTTAGCGTTGTGCTGGGGCCGTACAAAAAGAGGCCCGGGCACCCCTGGAAATGCCCGGGCCGAAATCGAGAGTTCGTGGTCAGTGAACGCGTGGCTGGCTGACGTCGGGTGGCCCACACCAGTCGCTGGCGACGATTGCCCACAGCACCTGGTCGAGAAACGCCCCCTGCCGGTGTTGAGCGCGGCGCAGCAGGCCTTCCTGCGTGGCGCCGAGCTTGCGCAGGGCGCCATTGGCGCGCGCGTTGCGCACGTCGATCCGGAACTCGGCACGATGCACGTGCATCGTGCGAAAAAGACATCCGAGCGCCAGATGCGCGGCGTCCTGGAACAGTTGTGTGCCACGGAACTCTTCGGCAATGGCGGCCGTGCCCTCGACCATCGTGAACCCATGGTCGAGCGCGCGCACGCGAATCAGTCCAACCGGCACGCCCGTGTCGCGGGGCACGACGACCCAGCAGGCTTCGATGCCCTGAGCTCGCTTTGCCGCCATCGCGGCAATCAGCGACTCAAACCCCGGTTGCGACGCGGGCGGAGCATCTGGCACGGCCTCCGACAGCGCGTCTGGAGACAGCGCCGTCAGGAGCGCCAGCGCGTCAGCCACGGTGGGCTCCCGCAGCGTGACCATCGCGCTCGACAGCGTGGGCAACGACTCGCGCCAGTCGCTGCCGGCCCCTGGGGATAGCACGGCGGCAATCGACGCCGTCACGCCAGCCGCCGGGTTGCTCGTGAGGATTTTGGCCATTGTCGAGCCTAGGGCCTGACCAAGGCGGACCCCAGACCAGCTTGGTCTGGAGTCCCCGTGGGTGCCGGCCGAACGCTGCCGCGCTGGGGGAGAGAAGTGGTCGTGACCGTAACGCTCACGACCTAGGTCATAGCAAAGCGCGCGCCACCTGACGTAACGAGTCCTCACTATTGCCTAAGTACAATCAAGTGTTGTAATTACGGTCTACGGATAGGTCGTTACTCTGGCAGGGCCAGACTGTTCCGCAACAGAACACACGTCGGGGCCGCAAGGCGAACGATGGCGCTAAACCAATTATTTGCTTATGTTTAGGACGCACGTGCGAAATGGAACACGGAGCCAGCCGTGCCGAAGAGTCGGTGTCACAGCGAGTTAAGTGACTGAACAGCAAAGACTTGTCTAGTCGCTAGAGCCCTGGAAGTGGACTGCGGTTTGTCGAAAATCGGCACACTGGGCCAGCGAGGGACCCTAGTAGGCCCACCGCAGCAGTACGGCGCCCACCGTGAAACCCGCGCCCACCGAAGCGAGCAGCACGAGATCGCCCTTCTTCAGCCGGCCTGATTCGACCGCGTCGTTCAGCGCGAGCGGGATTGTTCCCGCCGTCGTGTTCCCGAACCGCTCGATGTTGATGATGACCTTCGAGGGGTCGATCCCCACGCGGCCCGCGACCGCCTCGATGATGCGGCGATTGGCTTGGTGCGAGACGAATAGGTCGATGTCATCGGCCGTGACATTGTTGCGCTTCAGCAGTCGATCGCACAGGTCGCCTGTGCGCCGCACCGCAAACTTGAACACCGACGGCCCGTCCTGCTTGACGAAGTGCATCCGCTGGTCGACCGTCTCATGCGTCGCGGGCCTCAGGCTACCGCCGGCAGGCATGCAGAGCGCCGAGCCGCCGCGGCCGTCGATCTCGTGGGCGAAGTCGAGCACGCCGAATTCGTGGTCCTCGGACAGGCCGAGCACCACCGCGCCCGCGCCATCACCAAAGAGCACGCAGGTCGCGCGATCGGTGTAGTCGATGATGCTCGACATGACGTCGGCGCCAACAATCAACGCATACTTCACCGACCCTGCGGCGATGAGCTGGCTGCCAACGGTGAGCGAGTAGGCAAACGCAGAACAGGCTGCCGAGACGTCAAACCCCCAGGCATGGTTGGCCCCAATCTTGTGCTGCAGCAGGCACGCGGTGCTCGGGAACAAGGTGTCGGGCGTGACGGTGCCCACGATGATGAGGTCGATATCGTCGGGCGTGAGACCCGCACGACGAATCGCCTCGACCGACGCTTCCTTGGCGAGATCGCTCGTAGCCACGCCCGGGTCCACGACGTGGCGCTCCCTGATGCCGGTACGCTGCAGGATCCACTCGTTACTTGTCTCAACCAGCTTCTCGAGGTCGGCGTTGGTCAGCACCCGGGGCGGCACGTATGTCGCCAGGCTCTTGATTTCGGCCCGTCCGATGCGGGCGTAGCCAGGAAGACTTGCAATGGAAGCTCTCAAAACAATCCTCTCGTTGGCGCCTGGCGCCCGAAGTACTCGTAAGCCCGCGCCGTCGCCACGCGGCCCCGCGGCGTACGGTCGAGAAAGCCCGCCTGCAACAGGTACGGCTCGTGGATGTCCTCGATGGCGTCTGGCTCCTCGCTGAGTGCCGCGGCCAGCGTGTTCACGCCAACGGGTCCGCCACCGAACTTGTCGATGATGATGCTGAGCAACCGGCGGTCCATCTCGTCGAAGCCCTGATCGTCGACTTCGAGCATGCGCATGGCCGCGCGCGCGACCTCCACCGTCGCCACGCCGTCGGCACGGACCTGCGCGTAGTCCCGCACGCGGTGCAACAGGCGATTGGCGACGCGCGGCGTGCCGCGCGACCGGCGGGCAATCTCGGTGGCCGCCTCGGGGTCGATCGGCGTGTCGAGGATGCGGGCCGAGCGCCGCACGATCTCGTCGATGTCGGCGATGGTGTAGAAGTCGAGCCGGTGCACGATGCCGAATCGCGCCCGCAGCGGCGCGGTGAGCAGGCCCGCGCGGGTCGTGGCGCCGACCAGCGTGAAACGTTCCACCGGCACCTTGACCGAGCGCGCGCCCGGGCCCTGGCCGATCACGATGTCGAGTTCGAAGTCCTCCATCGCGGGATAGAGGATCTCCTCGATGGCCGCCGGCATCCGGTGAATCTCGTCGATGAACAGCACTTCGCGCTGCTGCAGGCCCGACAGCATGCCGGCCAGATCGCCGGGCTTCTCGATCACCGGCCCGGCCGTGGTGCGAATCGCCGCGCCCATCTCGTTGGCGATGACGTAGGCCAGCGTCGTCTTGCCGAGCCCAGGCGGCCCGTAGAGCAGGATGTGGTCGAGCGCTTCGCCGCGGCGCGTCGCCGCTTCGATCGACACCTGGAGGTTCTCGCGAATCCGCTCTTGGCCGATGTAGTCATCGAGCCTTCGGGGACGTAGACCCACCTCGTATTGCGCGTCGTCGTCGCCTTTGGCCGGCGACACCAACCGGCCGTCGCTCATGACCGCACCAGCTCCTTGAGCGCGGCGCGGAGCGCGACCTCGAAGCGCGGAGGCTCATCCACGGCGAGTTGCTTGTCGAGCACCTTGTCCACGGCTGAGCGATGGTAGCCGAGATTCGCCAGGGCAGACACGAGGTCGTCACGCAGTGCATTGGGCGCTGGCACGATCGTCGTAGGCACCCCCGCGTCGGCGGCCGGCGGCAGCTTGTCCTTCAGCTCCAGGCAGATGCGCTCAGCGGTCTTCTTGCCTACGCCAGGGATGCGGGTGAGACGTGACACATCGGCCCGCTGCACCGCCGCCACGAAGTCGCCGGCCTCGATCCCCGACAACACCGCCAATGCCAGTCTCGGGCCGATGCCACTCGTGGCAATCAGGCGCTCGAAGACGAGCAGCTCGAAGGACGAGGGGAAGCCGAAGAGCGCGATGGCGTCTTCGCGCACGTGCGTGTGCACACGTAGCGTGACCTCGGCGCCGGGCTCCCCCACGGCGTAGAAGGTCGAGACGGGCACGGCCACGTCGTAGCCCACGCCGTGCACGTCGAGGATGAGGCGCGTGGGATGCTTCTCGACCAGACGGCCCTTCAGCCAGGCAATCATGGCCGGCGAGCGCCTGGACGCGGGGCGCCGCGGGGCGCCGGAACCTCGGCCGGTCGGTAGGCGCGCCAGCTCCTGGCCGCGGACGAGGGCACGGACCGCCCGAGTACCGCCGCCGCCGCCGCGCCGGGCAGACGATGCACGTGGCAGAGCGCGACGGCCAGCGCGTCGGCCGCGTCGTGCGGAGACGGCGGGGCGTCGAGGTCGAGCAGCAGCTTGATCATCTGCTGCACTTGCGCCTTCTCGGCGCGTCCATAGCCCACCACCGCGCGCTTGATCTCGGCTGGGGTGTACTCGACCACGTCGAGGCCGGCGTCGATGGCCGCCAGCATCGCCACGCCGCGCGCGTGCCCGAGCTTGAGGGCGCTACGGACGTTCACCGCGTGGAAGAGATTTTCGATGGCCACGACGCCCGGCGCGCACTCGCGCAACCGCTCACCAAGGCCGCGGTGAATGATCCCGAGCCGCTCGGCAAAACAGGAGGCGCCGGCGGTGCTGATGGCACCGCACAGCACCAGTCGATGGCGCCGGCCGTCGGTCTCGACGCACCCGTAACCGGTGCGCTCCGAGCCCGGGTCGATGCCGAAGACCCTCACGCGAGCGAGGCCTCGATCTCCTTCTCGTCGATGTCGAAGTTCGACCACACGTTCTGCACGTCGTCGTGATCTTCGACCGCTTCCATCAGCTTGAGCATCCGCGTGGCGTCCTTGCCCTCGAGCTTGATGTAGTTCTTCGGCAACATCGAGAGCTTGGCCGTGACCGGCTCGAGGTTCAGGGCCTTCACGGCTTCCTTGACCGCTTCAAAGTCGGCCGGCTCGGTG